>JAJFKD010000217.1 GCA_021773405.1 Porticoccus sp. | reverse complement strand
GGTCCAATGGACATTACTGAACAACACAATGCCGACACTGACCTCAAGGTCATATTCAACGCCTTCGATTATATCGACGTTATTTCCCATATCGAGAATCTTGTCTGCGATGGACAATACTTTGTTACGAGCCTCATTATCCTGCCAGCCAAGATCTTCTACTAAGATGACAAACTCATCACCACCAAACCGTGCAACGACATCCTCTCCCCTAACCGCCTCTCGAACAATATTGGCAAAGTGCTTGAGGACCAGGTCACCCACATGGTGACCTTGGGTATCATTAATATCTTTGAAATGGTCTAAATCGAGGAATAATACAGCCGCGTACTGTCTGGTTCTTTGGCTTCTGGAAATGGCACGCTCTAACTCTTCCATCATCCGACGACGATTTGGCAAACCTGTGAGGTTATCGTAACTTGCCTGACGCTTAATGGTTTCCTCAGCCTCAACCTGTGAAGTGATATCCTCTACAAAGGATGCAGCACCAATCAATTTCCCATCTTTTAGCAACGGCGTGTTATGCCACTCACAAGTGAGTACATCATCACTTTTGTGTTTAACACCATGAACACTGTGGTAGCCGTCTTTTTGCCGACGGTATAACGCCGACCACATTTTTTTTGCTTGTTTGTTCGCTTCAATAGGAGAGAGAAAAGACGAATGCTTCCCTAAAACTTCTTCTTTTGTATAACCAAAAAGCTCTTCCGCTCTGGGATTCCAATCAATGATGTTCTGGTTGCGATCCCACTGTATTGCAGCAAACGGTGCTTTCAGCCAATGCTGTTCAAAAAGGTAACTACTTTGCGCTTGCTGTTGAATTGCATTCTCAGAGGTAAATCTTAACTCGAGGTTTTGCTTCAATAGATTGTGTAGTTGGATCAATACAACATACAAAGTAGAGAAGTAAATTAGTACTGAGGCGACAAAGTAAGTAGCCATATCCTTATCAGCACGGAATATCTCCATGAAACATGGCACTAATGTCATACTGACCACGGTCAGGGCTGCTTTGATGTTATAACAAAAGAGGATGCCACTACTTGCGGCAACACAAACTAAAATAGAGAGATAAAGCCAAGAGTTTGGTACTGGATTATTATATTGAATGACACTGGCTAAAAACCACGCCATACCAGTGGCAACCGCAACAATCATGGTTAACCGGTCAATATCAGCAGCTTGGGATTCTGTAATTTCTTCGTCAATATCAGTGGGGCTATAACGCTTAACCAGTGCCAAGTTTGCAATGGACACAATAATCAAATAACCACACCATGAAAGAAACTGCCAACTGGTGAGCATTTGCTGCCAAACATAGACGAGTACAGAGCCAAAAATAGCTGCAACACCAATACAAAGAGGTAAGCGATTTAACATCAACTCAGACATTTTCAGTCTGGCTGACTCACGGCTGTCCCTTTTTACTGTCACTATATTGCCCCTTTCCTAACTATTCCTTACTTAACAATTTCTAAAAGCATACGCTCTAAACCAACACACAGGTCTATGCCAGTAGATACAGTTGGATTACGATTATCGCCGTTCTAAAAAACCTGTCTCTTCAAAAACGCAGTGTGGTCGTTTATACCGACAAGCGGCATAGAAATATTTACAAATAGACTAAAACTGTTAACTGCGTCACATAGGATATGTAATCGACCTCTATTAAACGACTTGCTGAAGTTAACAGTTAGGGGCTTTTAATCAATATCTTTTGAAATCAGACTATAAAGCCCAAGAAACTCAAATTTAGTATAAAGAAAGAAATAATGCGAACAATATTGAAAAATTCAAAAAGCTAGAGTTTGGTATAAGTGGCCCATAACTAAAGCTCCATTGCCATCATAATGGCATCTTCTGGGCCGTTCTCTGTTTGGTAATAATTTGTTCGAAGGCAAATCTCTACAAAACCAGTACTATCATAGAGTTGTATGGCCGTATCATTTGATGCCCTCACTTCAAGAAAAAGTCGTTTCGCCCTTTTGGTAACAGTATTGACCAAATCATCAAGCAATTTACGACCATAACCCTTCCCTTGGTAATCTGGAGCAATCGCAATATTTAGTATCTCTGCTTCGTCGACGACAACATGATAGATCGCATAGCCTATAACCTGCCCATTCAGTATTAAGGATAAACAACTGTGTTTAGTGTGACTATCGACAAACTGGCTTTCTCTCCAGGGGTGCGGAGTCACCTGCTGCTCAATTTGATTAATCCGAGGAATATCATTGATGTCCATTAGACGAATTACAGCATTGACTCTCAAGGCTGAACAGCCAAATGTCGAATGGTTTGCCAAGTTTCTGCCTTCAAGTCAGGTTCTTCTATCATTTCCTGCAAGCTCCTGACCATAATAATTTGGGCACCGCCTGCAATTTCTTCAATATGACCTAACAGATCAGCGTAGAGTTTATTCTCAGCTGAGAAAAATTCAGAAGGTTGCTCACCCATTAATAGCACCCAAAGCACACCATACTTTCTAATTCGAGTATCCAAAAATACGGATAACATATCTTTGGCACCTGACTCACTGTGATCCCCACTCTCACCAACAGTATGTTCTAGTGGCCAATCAAGTAACTCAGGTGCTGGTAAATCATTTGGTAATCGCCCTATGGCCTTAAGAATATTACTTAACAGAACATTCTGCTCCTGATTTGGTTGCTCACCAGGAATCAATTGATTAAACACCAACATGTCGTCACAGGGGTGCCAACATGCAAGCCTAAACTTCAATTCAACGGTATTAGGTTTAGGTTCATCAACTACATCTATTGAATGATCGGAGGTGTCGAGCTCTAAACTAGGTGCTCTATCTGCATTATCACCCACCAATTCAAGCATACTTGCGACCTGAACCTTACGGCCTGAACTGGAAAAAGCCTCATTAGACGAATCAGTATGGGTTGTATCGGCACCTTTTTCAGATTCAGTTGCTTCATCTGAAACATCACTTGGTGAAGAATGAAAAGGCAACGCAGCCGACTCTTCTCTTTTAGGAATATATTGCACAATACCTAAAGTGGAAAGATACCAGCTGCGCAGCTCAGGTGTCATAGTCATTAATTCTCAAGAGTGCTTCTTATTACGCCTACACACCATCCAATTGAGGATGTAAACGGTCTGGGTTTTCAATCAAGTTAAGTGCATGTAAATAAGCCTTAACACTGGCTACAAGAATATCAGTATCAGCGCCTTGACCATTAACAATACGACCACCTTTTTCCAATCTGACCGTTACTTCGCCCTGAGAGTCAGTACCCGCAGTAACCGCATTAACTGAGTATAGCTTTAACTCAGTATCGCTCTTAGCCAGTTTTTCAATGGCTTTAAATGCAGCATCTACTGGACCATCTCCTTCCGATGCTGAACGATAGGACTCCCCTTTGTAACTTAAGGTAAGATCAGCACTCGGTAGTTGCCCTGATTTTGAAATAACTTCCAAATTCTCAAGGGTAATCTGGTCACCATTGGATTCATGTAACTGAATCTCTGAAACCAATGCTTGAAGGTCTTCATCGTAGATTTCACGCTTCTTATCTGCCAAATCTTTAAAACGAACAAAGGCTTCATTAAGCTCTTCTTTACTTTCGAAGTGGGTGCCCAGCTCTTCTAACCTAGCAGCAAAAGCTGCCCGCCCTGATAACTTACCCAGCACAATTTTATTAGTACTCCAACCTACATCTTGAGCCCGCATAATTTCATAGGTTTCACGATGCTTCAGTATCCCATCTTGATGAATGCCTGATTCATGGGCAAAAGCATTGGCGCCAACAATGGCCTTATTAGGCTGTACAGGAAAGCCGGTAATACTGGAAACCAATCGGGATGTAGAGGCTATTTGAGTCGTATCTATTTTTGTTTCAACAGGGATAATATCTTTCCTTGTTCTAACCGCCATGACGACTTCTTCCAATGCTGCATTACCTGCACGCTCACCCAAACCGTTGATGGTACATTCAACTTGACGAGCACCCTTCATAACAGCAGCCAATGAATTGGATACCGCTAAACCCAGGTCATTGTGACAATGCACAGAAAAAACTGCTTTATCTGCATTGGGTATATTTTGAATAAGGCGACCAATGGTCTCGGCATACTCTTCTGGAAAACCATAGCCAACCGTATCCGGTAAATTAATCGTACCAGCTCCGGCATCAATAACGGCTTCGATAATTCGACACATGTAGTCAAATTCTGACCGACTTGCATCTTCCAGAGAAAACTCCACATCATCAATCAGGTTACGAGCCAATTTTACTGCCGACACAGCTTGCTCGACCACCTGATCCGGAGTCATCTGCAACTTGTACTTCATATGAATAGGTGAAGTCGCGATAAACGTATGAATACGGCCAGAATTGGCATTTTTTAGTGCTTCTGCTGCACGCTCAATATCTAACGGAATAGTTCGGGCCAAACTACAGACCGTACTATCTTTAACAGTTTCAGCAATGCTTTTTACTGACTCAAAATCACCTGGACTAGAAATGGCAAAGCCGGCTTCAATAACATCTACACGAAGCTTCTCCAACGCTTTTGCCACACGCAATTTTTCTTCCCTGGTCATCGAGGCACCAGGGCTTTGCTCTCCATCTCTGAGTGTTGTATCAAAAATGACTAAATGCTGCTTGTCCATTTATTGCTACTCCAAAATAGGTGCCTTTTGTTTTCCTGATAATGGGCAAAACAAAGACCGGACAATAATAGTTGCGCGAATTCTCCCTGTGACGGGAAAGATTTGCAAACAAGAATAACTAATTAAAAAAGACTATATGTGTTGAAAAAATAATAGATGCCCCTCAGGGCAGAAGAAGTAGCAGACGAGCAGAACCACAACGAGATGAAATCACCTGTTGTGCAGAAGCCTTGTGCATAAAAAATGTATGTGTAGCTACTTTATTCGTCATTAAACGTGTTAGCCGTTAAGCTTGCCATTAAGAACAACTGAATAAATCAGTCTCGCACTTATTCAAACAGGTTTTACTGGTTTTGCCAAGTGCTGCCATAAGCCTTCCATAACAGCACCCTTCTAAAACAGCTCCGATTAAAAGCCAACACCACCACCTATGCCGGCCTAACTTTCCGCCACCCCCATACCAAGGGTGCCGACAATGCATAGGCTAATGCTAGTAAAAACAAAATTCTGGGGGGATCAATCGTGACAATAATCAACGCCATAACCACAGAAAAAATCACCACGAAAGGAACCCGGCCTTTCAAGTCCACACCCTTAAGGCTGTGATAACGAAAACCAGAAACCATCATTAAACCAGAAAATGCTGTGACCACAGCAGCGATTAATGCAAGTTCCGTGGTTGGTTCAATATCGTAGCCACTCCATACCATGCCCGCAACCAATGCTGCAGCTGTTGGACTGGCCAAGCCAATAAAATAACGCTTATCGACAATATCTACTTGGGTGTTAAACCTTGCCAATCGTAGAGCAGCACATGATGCATAAATAAAAGCGGCAGCCCAGCCTATACGACCAACCTCATTCAGTATCCAACTAAAAGCTACCACTGCTGGAGCCACACCAAAAGAGACCATATCTGAAAGGCTGTCGTATTGAACACCAAACTCACTAGATGTATGGGTCATCCGGGCAACGGTTCCATCAAGCCCATCAAAAATCATTGCCACAAAGATTGCTATGGCTGCAGCCTCAAATTTCCCATCCATACCTGCCAAAATGGCATAAAAACCAGCAAACATGGCCCCGGTAGTAAATAAGTTGGGCAGGAGATAAATACCCCGATGCGGTGTTTTTTCATGCAATGAATGATCATGCCCTTCAGCATGATCTGCCGATTCACCTGGAACGTTAGGAGCGCCCTCATTTATATCTGCTTTTGGCTTCGAATCATTATTATTATCGGCATCAACCATTTTGGGTTCTCAATCTCTCTACTTAAGGCTGTTCGTACTACTTTTACTAAACTTGGCTATTAAACACTAAAGGGTAAGACAAAAAAACCGCGCCGTAGCGCGGTTTTTCAAGCACTTATTTAATCAATAAATGCAATCAAGAAAGACTTACTTAGTTTTTCTCTTTGTCTACCAACTGATTCGCTGTAATCCAAGGCATCATAGAACGCAGTTTTGCACCCGTCTGCTCAATAGGATGTGCTGCATTGTTGCGACGGTAGGCCGTCATAGAAGGATAATTCATCGCACCTTCTGTAACAAACATTTTTGCATACTCGCCATTTTGAATACGTTTTAGAGCATTGCGCATCGCAGCACGGGATTCATCATTAATAATCTCAGGACCAGTCACATACTCACCGTACTCTGCATTGTTAGAGATGGAGTAGTTCATGTTGGCAATACCGCCTTCATACATCAAATCAACAATCAGTTTCAGTTCATGTAAGCACTCGAAATAGGCCATTTCAGGCGCATAACCACCTTCAACCAGTGTTTCAAAGCCCGCTTTAACCAGTTCAACCGTACCACCACAAAGTACTGCTTGCTCACCGAATAAGTCAGTTTCAGTTTCATCTTTGAAAGTCGTTTCAATAATACCGGTACGACCGCCGCCCACACCGCTGGCATAGGACAAGGCTACGTTTTTAGCATTACCAGAAGCATCTTGGAAGATAGCAACCAAGTCAGGAATACCACCGCCTTTAGTGAATTCGCTACGTACTGTATGACCTGGTGCTTTTGGTGCAATCATGATCACATCCAAATCCGCACGGGGTACAACTTGGTTATAGTGAATAGCAAAACCGTGAGCAAAGGCTAAGGTACAACCCTGCTTGATGTTCGGCTCAATTTCATTCTTATACAATTGAGATTGGAACTCATCAGGAGTCAGAATCATTACAAGGTCTGCACCAGCAACAGCTTCTGGAACATTTTTAACTGCCAAGCCAGCAGCTTCAGCTTTAGCCGCAGAAGCAGAACCTTCACGCAAGCCGACCGTTACATCCACACCAGAGTCTTTCAAGTTCAGCGCATGGGCGTGGCCCTGAGAACCATAACCAATAATTGAAACCTTTTTGCCCTGAATAATGGAAAGGTCACAGTCTTTGTCATAATAAACTTGCATGTTTTCACCTATATTTTTAAATCTAAAACCAATGAATGAATAGGTAACTCTTTATTGCCAAGATCCTAAGAATTACCAATTAATAAAAAATAAATTGTCTGCGTTCATAATACTTTTGTAATCTTTGTGCTTATAAACGCAATGATTTTTCGCCCCGAGCCAAGCCAGAAACACCCGTTCTAACCAGCTCAAGAATATCCGCATCACCGATGGCTTGGATAAAAGCGTCGAGTTTATCACTGTTGCCTACAATTTGTACTGTATAGGCATGTGCATTCACATCAACAATCTGGCCACGGAAAATATCAACACAGCGTTTAATCTCTGCTCGCTGTAAGTCATTGGCTTTCACTTTAAGCAACATCAATTCACGCTCAATGTGGGGACCTTCGGTCAAATCGACCACTTTGACTACATCAATCAATTTGTTCAGGTTCTTAGTAATTTGTTCTATGACCCGATCATTACCATGAGTCGTCAACGTCAAACGGGATAACGTCTGATCCTCTGTAGGAGCAACAGTCAATGTATCAATGTTATACCCACGTTGGGAGAACAGACCTACCACCCTAGAAAGAGAGCCTGGTTCATTTTCCAATAATACTGAAAGTATCCGTCTCATCAGGTGCGCTCCGTTTTACTCAACCACATATCCCGCATAGAGCCGTTAGGCGCAACATGCATGGGGTAAACGTGCTCTGAGCGGTCCACACAAATATCCATAAATACAACTCGATCCTTCAGGCTAAAGCACTCAGCCATTTTTTCTTCCAATTCATCAAAATGAGTCACTTTTATACCCACATGACCATAAGATTCTGCTAGCTTTACAAAATCCGGCAATGAATCTTCATAAATGCTCGAAGAATAACGACTACTGTATTGCATGTCCTGCCACTGACGAACCATACCTAAAGCTTGGTTATTCAGGTTAATAATTTTTACCGGCAAACCGTATTGAGTACAGGTAGACAGCTCCTGAATACACATTTGGATACTACCTTCCCCTGTCACACAAGCCACATCAGCACCTGGATTTGCCAATTGCACACCCATTGCTGCTGGTAAGCCAAAGCCCATGGTTCCCAAACCACCTGAATTGATCCATCGGCGCGGCTTGTTAAATAAGTAGTATTGCGCAGCAAACATCTGGTGTTGGCCTACATCTGAGGTCACAAAAGCATCGCCGCCCGTCACATTAAACAATGACCGAATCACGTCCTGAGGCTTAATGATATTACCTTCGCTCGCATCATGACGTGGCTTGGTGTAAATACCATGACGATCACGCCATTCATTGATTTGTGTCCACCACTCGGTAATTGCAGATTCATCCTGCGAATCATCACTGCAACCTAGCTGATCAATCAGTTCTTGTAGGACTCTATCGCAAGGACCAACAATAGGGATATCTGCTGCAATCGTTTTAGAGATTGATGTAGGGTCTATATCAATATGGATAATTTTTGCAGATGGGCAAAATTTGTCTGTGGTATTCGTCACCCGATCATCAAAACGTGCGCCAACAGCCAAAATTACATCGGCATGGTGCATGGCGGTATTAGCTTCAAATGTACCGTGCATACCCAACATGCCAATAAACTGATCATCCGTGCCAGGATAGGCTCCCAATCCCATTAAGGTATTGGTCACAGGTGCATTCAAACTTCTGGCAAGCTCTATAAGCTGGGAAGATGCGTCACCTAAAACCACACCCCCGCCACTGTATATAACAGGGCGTTTGGCTCCTAACAATGTCTTAATTGCTCTTTTTATTTGTCCAGCATGACCTTTTACCGTTGGCTGATAAGAGCGAATCTTGATCTTTTCAGGGTACTCATAAGGTACTCGGTGATTCGGTGCAGTAACATCTTTAGGAATATCAACAACCACAGGACCAGGGCGACCGGAGCCTGCAATAAAAAATGCTTTGGCAATGGTTGCTGCAATTTCGGTAGCATCTTTTACCAAAAAGCTGTGTTTAACAATGGGACGTGAAATACCCACCATATCTGTTTCTTGAAAGGCATCATCACCAATTTTCTCACGGGGGACCTGACCGGAGATAACTACCATTGGAATAGAATCCATATAGGCCGTGGCAATACCAGTTATTGCATTCGTCGCACCGGGACCAGAAGTTACTAATACAGCACCCACTTCACCCGTAGAGCGAGCATGGCCATCCGCTGCATGGGTTGCAGCTTGCTCATGGCGAACAAGAATATGTTGAACATCCGATTGTTGAAACAACGCATCATAGATATGCAGCGCCGCACCACCGGGATAACCCCATAGGTACTTTACGCCTGCATCCTTGAGTGCACGAACGACGATTTCACCGCCAGACAGTAATTCCACTGTACAAACCCTCAAAATTAAAACACCACAACACTGGCACTATCCATAAAAGGATATAAGCCCACCAAAGGACTAAACCACACCGCTGTGACATCACAGGTCTGCAAATGCAATAAGCAACCGATTTATGGTGGTCGGTGCTTCAGGCCTATGGGTAGACAAGCCTGTTCTGGATGCCCAGCAAACGCTGTTTACGTTCACTTGGCGAGCCGGTTAGATACCAGCGCGCGAGTAGCTCGAAACATACTCGCAGAAGCCCGAAACTTTAGGGACTTCAAGGCATTTAGTCAAGGCATTAAAAGATAGATTTCATCGCAAAACACAGCCATTACCATAAAAAACACCCTGTTCTAGGCTGTTTTCTTTCTGGCTCAAGCCGTTTTCTTACTAGCTAGGACTGTAATTTTTGCTAGCTAATGCTCAACATCTGCACAATAAATCCGCTATGATGGTAATAATTATGCACTGTAGTTATGGGTTCACGAATCATAGGTTCACAGACATGAAGCAAGCATTACTTTTGGCTCTTTCGATGCTAACACTACTAACCATTGGTATTTCTGCTAATGCAGAAAAAATATTCCGCTGGCAGGACGATGCTGGAACTTGGCACTACTCAGCAACCCCACCAGCTGAACAGCCTGCAGAAACAGTTAACATCAAAGCACCACCTACCTCTGGATCGGTGGCTGAAAAAAGTGAAAATCCAATTACCGAAGAGAAAACCGAGGGAAAAGCAAAAGAACAGTCTACAGCTGAGTCCGAATTTAAGAAATCTGCAGAGGTAGCTGCAGAAGACAATGCTTTAACAAGAAAGAATTGTGAAAATGCCAAGAAAAACCTGGCAAATCTGACAAGTCATCCCAGGATGAGAATTAATGATGAAGAGACAGGTGAAGTTCGCTATTTAGGTCAAGATGAACATTCAGACTGGATGAAAAGATCTAAAGAAGAAGTTCGTAAATACTGTAATTAATAATCATACAAATATTTAGACTTTTTTATCTAAAATAGAGCCTATTTAAGAGAAAGATAGCTATCTTTCTCTTTTTTTACCATTACTAACCCCATAGAAATTCTTCCCACTCAAACCCAGAAACATCACTCTTTATCAACAAGCTCTTTAATGATTTTCTCAGCCATCTTCTTTTTAAACTCGACAGCACCCACTTCATCCCAATCACCACCTGCCAAAAAGTAATGCTCGTAGACTTCCAGTGATTTGTACGCTGCACGTAATTCAGGGTGCTTTTCAATAGCAGCATTTTTTGGGTCATTGAGAAGACTGTCTAGCAGCTCATCATACCTTGCACCTAGGGATTCAGCATTCGTAACACGCTCGCCCCCGGACTCCTGCTTTGGTTGATTCATTGCTTTAAAAACCTCTGTAGTCCACAAATAAAAGTTTAATCTATGGTGTATTTTATCAAGAAAGTTAACCCAAACTAACTATCTCTAACTTTCTGATGCTTACCCCTTGGAGAAAACCACCTGATCGCCCTCCAAGTCAATATGGACGATGTCGCCTGGCGCAAAATTAGCACCCAACATTTGCTGGGCCAAAGGATTCTCTAACAACTGCTGTATCGCCCGCTTAAGTGGCCTTGCACCATAAACCGGGTCAAAACCAGCCTCGCAAATTTTATCCATCACAGGCTCGGACAACTCCATCGTCAAATCAGCATCAGCCAACCTTTTTTCCAGCAGAGCCAATTGAATATCTGCAATGCCTCTAATTTGTGACTTAGCCAGAGGGTGGAAGACCACCACCTCATCAATTCGGTTAATAAACTCCGGCCTGAAATGACCTGATACCACTTCCATCACCGCATCTTTCATGGCTTGATAACGGTTTTCATTCGAGGTGGAATCATCAGCAGTCCCTTTACTTGAATCGTTAAGATCAAAATTAATGGTATCGAACGAACGATCCTCCACAACACCCTGTATACGATCCGAACCCAGGTTTGAGGTCATCACTACCACGGTATTACTGAAATCCACAGTGCGCCCCTGACTATCGGTCAAACGACCATCATCCAGCACCTGAAGTAAAATATTGAACACATCGGGGTGAGCTTTTTCTACTTCATCTAACAACAGCACTGTATAAGGGCGACGACGAACTGCCTCGGTAAGATAACCGCCCTCTTCATAACCCACATAGCCTGGAGGTGCTCCCACTAAACGAGCAACTGAGTGCTTCTCCATAAACTCAGACATATCGATACGTACCATGGCATCTTCGCTATCAAACAAAAACTCTGCCAAAGCTTTACACAATTCTGTTTTACCTACTCCAGTAGGCCCAAGAAATAGGAATGAACCATTGGGGCGACTGGGATCAGAAAGCCCAGCCCGGCTTCGTCTTACGGCATTGGAAACCGCGACCACAGCCTCTCCCTGACCAATCACTCTCTTATGAAGAGCATCTTCCATTCTCAGTAATTTGTCCCGCTCTCCTTCTAGCATTTTAGCCACAGGAATACCGGTCCACTTGGAGACCACTTCGGCGATTTCTTCCTCTGTCACCTTATTGCGAAGCAATTGTGTTTCACTGGTCTCAGCCTCACTGGCAGCGACCAACTGGCGTTCCAATTCAGGAATTTTACCGTATTGCAGCTCAGACATTTTGGCCAGATCACCCTCGCGGCTAGCCGCCTCCATATCAATGCGTGCCTGCTCCAATTCAATTTTGACTTGTGCTGAACCCTGCAGTGCTAGTTTTTCTGCTTTCCAAATCTCTTCTAGATCAGCATATTCTCTGCCAATTTCCTGGATGTCTTCTTCGAGCTTTTTCAAGCGTTTTTTGGAAGCCTCATCCTCTTCTTTTTTAACTGCCTCTCGTTCCATTTTCAGTTGGATCAGACGACGCTCCAAACGATCCATTTCTTCGGGCTTGGAATCAATTTCCATACGAATTTTGCTTGCCGCCTCATCGACTAAATCAATAGCCTTATCTGGCAGCTGCCGATCAGCAATATAACGTTGAGACAATTTAGAAGCCGCCACAATCGCCGAATCAGTAATATCAACACCATGGTGAACTTCATAGCGCTCTTTTAAGCCACGTAGAATGGCAATTGTGTCTTCTTCATTAGGTTCTTCCACCAGCACCTTTTGGAAACGTCGCTCCAGGGCCGCATCTTTTTCAATATATTGGCGGTACTCATCCAAGGTAGTTGCACCCACGCAATGCAGCTCACCCCGAGCAAGAGCCGGCTTCAGCATGTTTCCTGCATCCATGGCTCCTTCGGCCTTACCGGCACTGACCATGGTGTGCAGTTCATCAATAAACAGGATGATTTGCCCTTCCTGTTTGGATAATTCTTTAAGTACTGCTTTCAACCGCTCTTCAAAATCGCCTCGAAATTTAGCACCTGCCAATAACGCACCAAGGTCCAGCGAAAGAATCAGTTTGTCTTTCAGTCCTTCAGGCACCTCACCATTCACCACCCGCTGGGCCAAGCCTTCAATGATGGCCGTTTTACCCACGCCCGGCTCACCTATGAGGACCGGATTGTTTTTAGTACGGCGTTGCAATACCTGAATAGTACGGCGGATTTCATCATCTCGGCCAATCACCGGGTCCAACTTGCCTTCAGCTGCACGCGCTGTGAGGTCAATGGTGTATTTTTCTAATGCCTGGCGATTACCTTCTGCATCCGGATCTGTCACTGCTTCCCCTCCACGAATTTTTTCTACGACTTCCTGTAATTTAGATCGATCACCGTATTTGGCTAGCGCTTTACCAAGTTCACCTTTATCTTCAAAAGCAACCAAAACTAGAGCTTCACTGGAAATATACTGATCGCCTTGTTGTTGCGCCTGCTTATCAGCCAAATTGAATAATTTTCCCGATTCAGCCGAGAGGTTAATTTCCCCTGTTGGCGATTGAACCTGAGGCAAACGTTCAAGTTGCTGTTCCAACTCATTTTTTAAACCGGCAATATCAAACCCTGCCTGTTTCAGCATAGGCGTAATTGAGCTGCCCTGTTGATTTAACAGGGCCAGGAGAAGATGTACCGGCTCAAGTGCAGGGTTATCCTTACCAACAGCCATGGACTGGGCATCAGAAACAGCATTTTGTAAATGGTGAGTAAAACGATCAAACCGCATAGCAGCTCCCTATTGTTTCTATCCTCGTATGTTTATCAACACGGCATTTACCAGCCTTATCAATAAACTAGCTCTACCAATAAACTGGGGGCTAGCAAAAGGAATTCAACCTTAGAAATGAATTGTTAACCATCACTAGCTGATCCAGATCAAACTGGCCATCCTTCCCGTCTGACCATCACGACGGTAGGAATAGAATCGGCTAGTGTCTTCATAGGTACAGAAGTCACCACCATAGATTTGGTCAACGCCGGCTTCGTTTAAAGCGATACGAGCAAGCCCATAAAGGTCTGCCATCCACTTATCTGCGCTGCTATTGACGTGTGGGTCACCTTCTGTCTTCGAAAAACAGTTAGTTACTTTGCTTTTTGAATTTCGATGGAAACTATCAGACAAAAACGCCTGCCTCACTTCAGCACCCACCTCAAAGTGTTTTTGACTAATCGCTGGGCCAAGGTAGGCCATTAGCTGATTTGTTGGTGAAGAAAAGCACGATATGGCATGGCTAACTATCCCAGCAGCCAAACCACGCCAACCAGCATGGACAGCAGCTACTTCAGTGCCCGCAGTATTACAAAGCAAGATAGGAAGACAGTCTGCTGTCATCACCACACAAGCCCGCCCTTGCTTATGACTGAAACATCCATCAGCGGTGGGAACAAGCCCTTCACACAGTGCCTCAACTAAATCGGTGCCATGCACCTGATTAAGCAGCTGTGGTGATTGGGGCAATTTAAGCTGAC
>JAJFKD010000216.1 GCA_021773405.1 Porticoccus sp. | reverse complement strand
CTTATTCAAAGATTTACGGTTGCCAGGCACTCAGGTGCGGAGTGTCCTTACTGTCATTCATACATGACATTTAGAAAAAGTATTTTTTTAATACAAGAGTTGAATTATTTTTGCTTGTTCCCTGCTTTTTTTCTGGTATTTAAAACAAATTTTTCTTTTTTAGGGTGGTTGTGGTTATTGTTAGGTTTCATTGTTAGTCTTGTTTTGAATACTCACGCTGAATTTATTATCGACCCTGCTCATAAGCATCGATTAAAAAATAAAAGGGGATAAGGTCAGAATAAAACGGGTCAGTGAAAATTAATAGATAGCTTTATTAGCTGTCCCAGTTTTTTTGGTGGTTAGTTATACTTTATCGATCTAGATTCTTTACGAAGTTTTTCCAAGTATTAGTAAATGAAATTAATCTATACCCACGAAAATAGTTTCTTAGTCAGCAATATAAAAAATATTGTTGAGAATAAAGGCTTGTCTGTATTTCTAAAAAATGAATTTGCTGCTGGTGGCTCGGGTGATCTGGCACCTTTGGAAACTTGGGTGGAACTGTGGATTGCGAATGATTCAGATTATGATCAGGCAATGTCCATTATTGAGAACTTTCAGAAGTCAGGTGATAAAGCTGATTGGCTGTGTCAGTCATGTGGTGAAGAAAATTCTGGTTCCTTTGAGTTTTGCTGGAATTGCCAAAATACCTGCCCAGAATAATTTGCTCTACTCTTCCCTATATCATTCTTACCTAAAGCATAATTTGCCGTAATCACAACAGGTGGATAGGGTATACTCCGCCGCCATGAATTCCGCCCAAAACATCCTTCAAACCGTCTTTGGTTACCCTTCTTTTCGATCACCTCAGGATGAGATTATCCAAACGGTGGTTGAGGGTGGTGATGCCTTGGTTTTGATGCCTACGGGTGGCGGAAAATCTTTGTGTTATCAGATCCCCGCGCTGCTTCGTTCTGGCTGCGCCATTGTGGTATCGCCTTTAATTGCACTAATGAAAGACCAAGTAGATGCACTTCGCGAACTTGGCGTTAAGGCAAGTTATTTAAATTCCAGCCTGGATGTATCAACAACGAATCAAGTGGAGCAGGCGTTAGTAGCCGGTGAATTGGATCTGCTCTATATCGCGCCAGAGCGGTTGAACCAAGAGCGTACCATGTCGCTCCTCCAGCATTCCCCCATTGCCTTGTTTGCCATTGATGAGGCCCATTGTGTCTCCCAGTGGGGACATGATTTTCGTGCCGATTATTTGCAGCTCAGTATTTTGCATGAGTACTTTCCCGATGTGCCACGGATTGCATTAACAGCTACGGCGGATGAGCGCACTCGCGCTGAAATTATTCATCGTCTGGATTTGGGTGAAGCCAGTCAATTTATTGCAGGGTTTGATCGCCCTAATATTCGTTACCGTATTGCCTTAAAACACAATGCGCGGCAACAGTTGCTGCGATTTTTGAAAGATGAACATCCTGAAGATGCAGGCATTATTTATTGCCTCTCACGTAAAAAAACCGAAGAGACTGCGCACTGGTTACAGCAGCAGGGATTTAAAGCACTGCCGTACCATGCAGGTTTAAATTCTGAGACTAGAGCAGACAACCAGTCTCGTTTTCTGCGAGAAGAGGGCGTCATAGTAGTGGCGACCATTGCCTTTGGTATGGGCATTGATAAACCGGATGTGCGGTTTGTAGCTCACTTGGATTTACCTAAAACCGTGGAATCCTATTATCAGGAAACGGGCCGTGGTGGTCGTGATGGTGAACCTACCGATGCCTGGATGATCTATGGTCTTCAGGACGTGATTAAGCTGCGACAGATGATGGAAGGCTCTGAGGGCAGTGAAGAACACAAGCGAGCCGAGCAACATCGACTGAATGCCATGTTGGGCTTATGCGAAATTACCAGCTGTCGCCGTCAGGTGTTACTTAATTACTTTGGTGATGACCTGCCGGAACCCTGTGGCAATTGTGATAACTGTTTGGAGCCGGTGGATACCTGGGATGGAACCGAGGCCGCTCAAATGGCCTTGAGTGCTGTTTACCGTACGGGACAACGTTTTGGTGTGAAACACGTGGTCGATGTTTTACTGGGAGCTGAAACGGACAAAATAACCCAGTATGGCCATGATCAATTGCCTACCTATGGTATCGGCAAATCACTGGATAATAATCAATGGAGTTCCGTGTTTCGGCAGTTAGTTGCCCGGGGTTATCTCTGCGTCGATATGGAGCGCTTTGGCGCGATGCGACTGGAAGAAAAGTGCCGCCCGTTACTACGTGGTGAAGAGCCAATTGAATTGCGTCGTGATATTAAGAAAAAAGAGGCCAAGCGCCTGACCAAAAATTATTTACCCGAAGATATGGATGTTGCTTTGTGGGAAGTGTTACGGGAGTGCCGCAGGGAGTTGGCGGATGAGCAGGGTATTCCGCCCTATATTATTTTCCATGATCGTACGTTGCAGGAAATGTGCGTCACCGTACCGCAAACCATGGAGCAGTTTGGTCAGCTAGGTGGTGTGGGAGAACGTAAACTGGATAAATATGGCCCGGCTTTTTTACAAGTGATTAATGAATATTTAGCTTAGCTTGTGTTGTATTGGTTAACTTTTAATCCCTCTACTGCCTTTTCCTAAGACCTTTTCATATGGCCTTGTCTCATGTCCCTTTCCCATGTTTGCCAAATTCCCTTTTTCACAAGTCTAAAAATTTATAACACTTTGGTTTTATAACATTGTTGAAATTCCGCTAACCTATTGATTATTTTATTCTATGGATTATATTTGAGGAGCCAAAGGATTTGTCTTTCAACACAGGAGGTGGCTTGTTTTGTCCCCAATAGAAATCCCATCAAAATACACCAAGGTCCTTATTACTAAAGGCTTTCAGCTAAATGATGACTTTGCGTTCTCCAGTGTTATAGAGTTTTAGGCTTTTGAATTTATTGTTAGATTACTTTAAACATCCAGCAAGGAATAATAATGACTGAAGAAGTAGAGCTTAAATGGATTTCTGGATTTTGGGGAAGAATCGGCGCGCTATTCATAGATACTGTGATACTTGGTGCTGCAGGTTTAGTACTAGGACTATTTCTTGAAAGCTTTTTTGTTCAAATTGGGGCATGGGGGCGTCTGGTTGGATTTTCGATAGCACTCATTTACTTTGGAGTCATGAATAGCTCTATCACAGCAGGCCAAACAATAGGTAAAAAGGTCTTAAAGCTTAGAGTGGTAGACTCCAAGAATACGCCCATAAGCCTTGGAAAATCGATAATCCGTTATTTTATTTTAGGGATTCCTTTCTCTCTAAACGGGGCTCAGTTTTCTAATGAGGCGATGCTTTCCTTCCTTATGTATCCGCTTTCTTTAGTTATTTTTGGCGGTTTTT
The DNA here is from genome assembly GCA_021773405.1 of Porticoccus sp. Taxonomy (GTDB): domain Bacteria; phylum Pseudomonadota; class Gammaproteobacteria; order Pseudomonadales; family Porticoccaceae; genus Porticoccus. The sequence continues at coordinate 1,218 of JAJFKD010000216.1, read as the reverse complement.
TTTCAATATTGTACTTATACATATTCAACCGAATTACCCGCCAGTCATTACATGATCTTGTCGTTGGCACCTATGTCGTAAATGCGAACGTAGAACAACAAGAGCTTGGAAAGGTCTGGAGTGTTCATCTCATAATAGTAGCAATACTATTTCTCTCAGCTGCGGTCGCTCCTACTTTCACTGCACAGTTAGCTCAAAGCGAGCCATTCAAGGGTATGCTGGAAGTACAATCGGCACTATCTAATAACCCAAGCGTAGCTTACGCAACAATATTTTCAGGTTCTTCAACATTTAGTTCGACAAACGATGGAACTAAAACAACGACATATGTAAGAAGTCAGGTGTTTCTACGCGCAGATAATGTTAGTGATGTTGAGCTTGCTCGTAAATTCGCGTCTATCGTTATCGACAAATATCCTGAGGCGCTGCAAAAAGATACGATTCAAATTACGCTGACATACGGTTATGACATAGGCATTGCTTCCAGTTGGTCTAACCATGCACATAATTTCAACCCACGCGAGCTTCAAAGTGCGGAGCAGGAGTAATCTAACAAGTTGCGCAAGTGGGACAATGAACTTCCCCCACTAAAACGGACACCTCAACCTAACGAGGAGTCCATAGATGCCGAGATACAATCAACCCAGGAAGACCTGGCAATACACGAATGAGTTCAAAGCAAAAGCTGTCGAGCTGACGTATTTGGATGATATTAAAATCAAGGATGTTGCAAAGACTTTAGATATCCATCCCTTTATGCTATCCCGTTGGAGAAAGGAGTATCGAGAGGGAAAAATCGTGGCTGACAAGAAAAATAAAGTCACTAGTCTGAGCAAGGAAAAGAAGGAACTAGATCGCTTAAAAAAACTGGAAAAGGAAAATGCTCGGCTTCGGCAGGAGAATGACCTGCTAAAAAAGTGGCAACGGTATCTGGCGGAACAACATCAGAAAGATTTGGATTCATCCAACGATATGGGCGAGAACTAGGTGTCAGATATCTTTGTGATTGGCTCGGAGTCTCACGCAGTGGTTATTACGATTGGGTGAAGCGAAAGCCAAGTAACAGAGCCAAGGAAGATATTGAATGGACTGAAAAGATTCGGGTTATACATTCTAAGAGTCGTGACACATACGGCAGTCCCCGTGTGCACCGCAGCTTAAAGTACGCAGGGGTGCACGTTGGAGAGAAACGGGTAGCACGCCTCATGCGTGAATGCG
>JAJFKD010000215.1 GCA_021773405.1 Porticoccus sp. | reverse complement strand
ACCCCTACAGAAAGTATCCCTTCAAAAGCCCCGACAGCAAAGCCCCTTTTATCTCCTAATATTGCAGGTTGGCTTATTCCAGAGGCAGATGACGTGGATGGAAGTGTCAACATATCTGCCATGCAACAAGCCATTAACACCTCATTACCTCTGCAACAGGTTGTGACAGAGGAATATGCCTGTACATCTACAGGATCAATTCACCAGGATAATTCCTACACTATTACTATTACCGGTTACCCCAGGTGGTCAGAACAAAGACTGGCAACAGCGGCTTCCGAGCAAAGCCACGCTTATGCGCTTTGCCTAGCTTACTCTGAACACGGTGATAAATTTATTGATTATCTACAAGGCGCTTTCGCCTTTGTCATTATTGACACAACATCTCACCAATTGCTTGCTGGCACAGACCGTATGGGGCAATGCCCTTTATATTATGCAAAAGTAGAGGGCGGTATTGTTTTTGGTTCTTCGGTATCAACGATACTGTCACACGAAAAAATACCCCGTTCAATCCAGGAACAAGGCATCTATGACTATCTGTATTTCCATATGGTGCCCAGCCCACACTCAATTTTTGAACATATTCAGAAACTACCAGCGGGCCACCGACTCAGTTACAACAATAAGCACGTTGAGGTTAACAACTACTACAAACCTGCTTTTAGTGAAACCGCTTCCAATAGCTTTCAACAAGCGGGGCAAACACTTAGAACACAACTAAAAGAGGCTGTCAGCAACTGTTATAACCCAGCCCTTAAAACTGCGGCCTTCCTTAGTGGAGGACTCGATAGCTCTAGCGTGACGGGAATGCTTTCTGAAATCAGTGAGACCACGGCTGAAGCTTACTCAATTGGCTTCTCTGCCGAAGGCTATGATGAAATGGAATTTGCCAGAATCACTGCCAAACATTTTGGTGTGAAGCTGAATGAATATTATGTCACCCCAGAAGATGTAGTTGACGCCCTCCCCATTGTCGCCGCCAGCTACGACGAACCTTTTGGTAACTCTTCCGCATTACCCGCTTATTTTTGCGCAAAAGTCGCCGCAGAAAATGGTGTACAACGACTTTTAGCGGGCGATGGTGGTGACGAGTTTTTTGCTGGTAATGAACGCTATGTTAAGCAGGATGTTTTTGAAGCCTACGGGAAAATTCCTAGTAGCTTACGAAAGGGCCTCATTGAACCCATTATTAATAGCCTACCAGCAGCAATCCCTCTTTCCAATAAGGCTCGCAGCTACATTGAACAAGCAAATGTTCCACTGCCTGACCGGCTACAAACCTATAATTTTTTACATCGGCATAACCCCGAAGAAATATTTAACACCGATTTTTTAAAACACACAGATACCAACGCTCCGTTAGCAATACAACGAAACACCTATCACCAACCGGATAATGCATCCACCTTAAATCGGATGCTTTACCTAGACTGGCAATACACGCTAGCTGATAACGACTTACGGAAAGTCAGCCACATGTGTGCACTGGCTGGCGTTGAAGTAGTTTATCCAATGCTTGATGACAACTTGGTTAATTTCTCCTACCAAGTGCCCAGCAACTGGAAAATCAAAGGTAGGGATTTACGGCATTTTTATAAGCAGTCCTTAACTGGCTGGCTGCCCGATGCCACAATCAACAAGAAAAAACAGGGATTTGGCCTACCGTTTGGCGTTTGGATGGAAACCCACAAACCGCTACAGGAAATGGCCTACGACAATCTTCTCAAACTAAAGAAAAGGCCTTATTTCAAACCTGAATTTATCGATCACACCATCGACCTTCACCGCAATCAACATGCCGCCTACTATGGTGAATTGATTTGGATTTTAATGGTGCTGGAAATGTGGTTAGACGCCCATATAACCTATGAATAAAACTCTATTAGGGGTAGAGGGGGAAATCTACTACTCTAACAATTAAATAGATGAAGAAATAATTTGTTTACCAAAAACCTGCTTGGTCCCACATGCCTCAGAAAGCATCGTTTCAACCATGATATCCCCAAGTTCTTTTTTATAGTGGGCTGGTTCCCAAAACCATTTTAGTCCAACTCCTTTTTTCCTGGCCTCGATAACATTTTCGTGAATAAAAGGTGAATCACCAGAAAAGTCCCAAAAATCGACAAGGCCATTTCCTGAACGAGAAAGGATGGCCTTAACTTCATTTAAAAAGATTTCATTTTGCTCCATTAAACCTGCCCTATCCATTATTCCCCAAAAATTCTCGTGTAACGGGTTGGTAAATACGACTACTTTTACCCCTTTCTCTGTTGCCCGTGTAATGAATTCTTCCAAATAACTAAAATCATAGGATAGCTTCCCGCCACTATAATATAACCCCCACCCTTTCATATATTTTGATTCGAGTTCATTTTCTTTTTGTTTAAATAGGCGACCTACACCTTCAGCAGAGGTCATTTCCACAAAATCCATAGCAGGGTTAAACCCCGACTCATTCCGGCTAGGTCCATGTGGGCTTTGCAGTAAAACAGTCTTCAAAGAACTCAAAAATGCATCCAGTGAATAGATCGCTTGGTAATGGTCTTTTACGTAAGACCATTGATAATCTCTATTCTGAGAGCCATCAGCCTCCAGAGATATATTGGAAAGTTTTGGGATACCGCTGTATGTCTCCGGCACTGATTTTTTTGACATCACAAGAAAATCCGTAAAATCAACACTAATCAAAATAGTCTTTATTGGCTTTTGGTACACCAAATTTAAAGCTGATGCTGCTTGATACCCAACGCCAGCACCGGGAATACCTAAGTTATAAGTTTTTTTTCCATTTAGGCTTAAGCATTTATTTTCAGGATCAATACCCATTTCTACTCGAGAATTGCCCACAATCAATGTATTAAAATCAGATCTTAGTGGCTGATAGGACTTAGATAACCTGACCCGGCTATTTATATCTACTTTGTATTGGTTCAGCCCATTAAATCTGGGAGTACCAATAACTGAATATGGATCTATAACTATATTTGTACCGACCACTAAGGCAGAAAGAACAAAAAATGAACACAGGAATAAAATTAAATATTTTTTAGGTGTCATAATCAAAATTGAAAATAAAGAAATTCAGAAACTTGCATCAGCGTTAAAACACCTAACAAAAAGAAAGAAGA
>JAJFKD010000214.1 GCA_021773405.1 Porticoccus sp. | reverse complement strand
GAGACCAGTACTTTTCTTGATCCTGCTTCAATATGAGCAAAGGCTTTTTTCTTTTCTGTGAAAATACCTGTGCACTCACAAACCACATCAATATCAAGCTCCTTCCAGGGAAGTTGTAGAGGGTTAGATTCAGAGAACACTTTTATGTGATCGCCATTTATAATCAAGTCATCCTCACTATGTTCTACTTTGTGGAGAAACTGGCCGTGAACACTATCAAATTGTGTTAAGTGGGCATTTATTGAGACATCACCTCTATCATTGATGGCAACAATCTCCATTTTTTTGTGTAGCTCTGGGCGCTCGTAAAATGCTTTAAGAATATTGCGCCCTATACGGCCATATCCATTGATAGCGATTCTAATCATGATCTCTTCTCTGGTATGTCTTTATCTCTAATTTGACAACATAGAGTAGACTTGGTTTTTATGAAATATAGACTAAGCCACATAAAATAGGGCTTATTTGGTAATAGAAGATGGAGTTTTATCACCATCAAAGCCCTCAATGAGCCTAGATATATAGATTCTTATATTTCAGCTTGACTACAAAGGCTCTCTTTCTTATATTACGCGCCCTTGCTTAAGTAAGCAGATAGCTCGCTAAGCAAGTAATACGCACTCGTAGCTCAGCTGGATAGAGTACTCGGCTACGAACCGAGCGGTCGAAGGTTCGAATCCTTCCGAGTGCGCCAAATAAGAAAACCCGGCCTTGTGCCGGGTTTTTTTGTTTGTGGCATTTGGAGGCAGATAAAAACCTTCTAGGGTTCGACAAACTCGGGCCACGAGTTTGGATCGAGCCGCATAGCGGCGATGCCCAACGGGTTGTAAAAGCTTTTAAGCTTTTACAAATCAATCCTTCCGAGTGCGCCAATTTACTACCTAGTAGTACCCCAAAGCCGCCGTATACCGGGGGCTTTTTTGTTGGTTTACCTAAAGGTTGTGTCCACCAATTTCGAGTGTCGATAATTTTTACATTATTAGTCTACAATGTTAAATATATCCTTTAAAAACAGCTTGTTAAGTTGTCGGCATGGTAATTGCCTTATGCGTTGAGTGGTTGATTACTTTTTCATGGAGGATATAAATTGAAAATTAAATATTTGCTTACGTTGTTTGTTTTTCTTGTTTTTTCTAACATTTCATCTGCCGGAATAATTCATAGTGTTGACGTAATAAGATCAGCAGAAGGGCAGAATCAGGTTTTCGAAAAATTACTGTTTAAATTAAATGTGGGTGAAGTCGCCCCATTTTCTCCTGGCAACATCGTTCAATATGAATATTCCATTGAAGATATAGGACGCTCTATTTTCTTTGATAGCGGAGAGGAATTTCTTCAAGCTACGGTGTTTTTAACAAACGGTATTGATAACGATCTAACTTGGTTTGTGTTTGCACCGCTAGGTGGCTCTGGGTACATAGGAACAGAATCTGAATTTCTTTTCGGAAACGAGGGCAGTCGAGTAGACTTATTTGGTGAAACTATTACGGCTTTTGAGCTTGTAATAAATGATGCATCTTTTACTTCGCCTGGGCGCAACCCTAACAGAGATGGCATTTGGACGGACTATAGCTATGATCTAACCCTGAATATTTACGGCGTATCTCTGCCGTCATCATATACCTTATTTCTCTCTGTTCTAGGAGTTTTAGTATTGGTGACTCGAAAAAATAGGTTTGGATAATTAAAATGAAACCGAGTTGTCACCAGTTACATACAAGCATAAAAAATATCGATAAGCCTCACTAAAAACTATGCACACTGGTATTTTATATTACGTTAATATCGGCTCTAGAGTTCAGGGATATAACACGTTCCGAGTGCGCTATACAAGAAAAGGCTTACCAAAAATGGTAGGCCTTTTTTTGTGGGTGTTAAAGGATCTAATTTCTCTTCATTAATCATCACCTTTTTCTCCAGGGCCATGTAGAATAAGTTTTTCTCGAATTAAGAACATGATCTTAAAGGAGGAGCTGACGTGACCTTTTATCCATTAAAAGTCGTTGAATACCTGCAAGAGACGAGCGACTCAGCTTCATTTGTATTCGAAATTCCTAAAGATTTACGTGCTACGTTTGATTATAAAGCGGGGCAATTTCTTAACTTCCAGATTCCTTGGAAGGATTTTTTTATCGAACGTTGTTACTCACTTTCAAGTTCACCCTTTGACGATGAAAGACACCAGGTTACGATAAAACGCGTGCCTGATGGACGCGCATCCAACTGGTTTAATGATGAGGTTCGCGAGGGGTCGGAGGTTATGGTGGCTGTGCCATCGGGTCGTTTTGTGCTCAAAGACCAACGTAATAACGGCCTTGTTTTCTTTGCAGGTGGTAGCGGCATAACCCCCATACTTTCAATCATAAAAACTGCTTTACTCAGCACAGATCGTCCCATTCAATTGATTTATGCCAACCGTGATGCCGACAGTATTATCTTTAAACAAACGCTCGATGAACTTGGTGCTGAGTATAGCAACCAATTTAGCTGCTACCATCATTTGGATAGTGAAGGTGAATTTCTTAATCAGAAAAAAATAGAAGCTGTAGTGGGCCAAAGATGGGATGCCGACTTTTATATCTGTGGCCCCGGTCCGTTTATGGATACGGTGGAAGCGGTATTGGTGGAGCACGGAATAGATGATGATAGAGTATTTATTGAGCGTTTTGCTTCACCTATTGATTCTGATCACGCTGAAGCACAAGCTTCCCCTGAGGAAGAACCGCAAATTGGTGGTGTTAAATTAAAGATTACTGCTGACGGTAAAGACTTTGATGTTGAATATCTCAGTGGTAAATCGTTACTTGAATCTGTTCTGGCAGATAAGAGCATTGAGGCAGCGATACCATTTTCTTGTCAGGAAGGGCACTGTGGCTCTTGTATGTCGCTTCTAAAGCAGGGCGATGTAGAAATGCGTGCCAATCGTGCCTTGTCCAAGAGAGATCTAGCTAAGGGTTATGTACTAGCCTGCCAGTCAGTGCCCACGAGTAACAATATTTGGATTGATTTCGATATCTAGTGGGTGCTCAATCAGTATTAACAGCTCAACTTAAATACCGTACAAAACTTAAACCAAGCTGATTTCGTCACCTTCTTTAATCACTCCTTCGACCAATACCGCACCGTAAACCCCGGCATAGCCTTCGTGTGTCAGAGTGATATGTTTGAGTATTTTTGGCGTCCCATCCCCAGTATCAGGATCAAGTGTAATCATTTTGCAGCGAGGGTCACGCTCAAGGAAAGTGATTTCGCACCGTTGCCCAATCTTTAGACGCTTACCAACCAAACTGTTTTCATAATACCCTTCTCCGTTGCTCCAATTGATTAGGAAATTAGGACGGAAGCGGCGGTGATCAATATTTATATCAAGTTCAGAACTCAATTGGTCGCAGGTTTGCTGGGAAATAAGCGACAATGGACGGCAATCGACTTGGCTTTTTTGAGCAGAATGGTGGGCTTTTAAGCTAACTTCAAATCGCTTGCCCATATGCTCGTTAAAAGCAGGTGATTCAATATCAAATATCTCCCCTTCAGGCGATTCGACTTCCACGGCAAATTGATCTACCTCAGGGTAAAGCGGGTGAATGCCGGGTGATATACCCTCAAATTCTGCCAAGTCTCCAGGTACACAGTTGTTGCCAGATTTAAAGCGTGGACGATAAAGCATAAAGTCTTCATCATCGCGGGCGGTAAACCAAGGAAACCCTTTCTCCCCAGCTGCATTGATGACGCCGTAGACCCTATCACCCATAACTCCACCAAACCCCGTAAACACTTCACTCATCTCTTCACCTTGCATGCCCTTCACCGGATAGCGACAGATTTGCTCGATTTTTCCAAGTACAGTCATTTTGGTTCTCCTAAGTGTCGGGTGGTTTGACCTGAGTAATTTAGCTTAGTTATAAATGAATAAACTGGTTTGCTCCGTATAAAACAGACAAAAGCCTGAGTGGTATGTTTTTATATTATTTAGAATAGTGATAACTCATAGTACTGTGCTTTTTCTTTCTGTTGCAATCAACCTTTATATATTCAGCCTGGCAGAACACTTCGTGTCGGTAAAACCAAAAGAGTAAGTTTTTTAGACTTTTTCAAAAAAAACTAGACAGTATTTATGAATTTGTTCTATATTTGACCATACGGTAATAAATTGGATTATCAGTTGAACGTAGTAGAAGAGCAAAAAAATGTAGGCCGGCCTCGAGGGTTTGAAGAAGACCGGGTGCTTGATGCAGTGATGCATACCTTTTGGAACCAGGGGTATGAAGGCACCTCATTAAAAGATTTGTGTACTGCAACCGGGTTGCATAAGGGTAGTTTGTATCAGGCGTTTGGTGACAAGCACCAACTATTTCTGAAGGCTCTTGATTACTACATGGATCAGTCCTTCAAAGATGTAGCTGCTAGTGCGTATTTGCATGACTCTCCATTAGCAAATCTACGATCTTTACTTGAGACCATTACGACCAAGTGTATAGAAGGCGATGGTTGTATGGTGGTTAACTCCTTAGTGGAGATGGCGCCTCATGATGAAGAAGTTAAGCAAATGATTGATAAAAGTTATGCGATGAAGCAACGTTTTCTTACAGATTTGATTGATAAAGCACAGCGAGTGGGTGAGATTACGATTCAGCAAGAACCTGCAAGATTGGCTGCGGTGTTAATGGTTACTTTGGCGGGGCTTGCAGCGGCAGTCAAGGGCTTTTCGAATACAGAAAGTATCAGTCATGTTTTAGACGATGTATTGAGTTCTTGGGTTTAGTTTATAAGATAGCTTTTAGTAAAAAGTGTAAAAGCGATAAGTAGTACTGGGTTACATTTTTTTGACACATTTATGACCATTTGGTAACAAATTTGAGGCAAGCTCATGGATAGATACTTTCAAGCAATAGACCGGTTTTCGGTAAAAATGACAAGAGGAGTTATCCGATGCCGTTGGCTAATACTGTTAGCCGCTATCTTGATAACCTTTGGCATTGGTTCGGGTATGTCCAAGTTGGAATTTGCCAACAACTACCGAACATTTTTCTCTGATGAAAACCCGGAGTTAGCCGCTTTTGAGAATCTACAGGCTACCTAT
>JAJFKD010000213.1 GCA_021773405.1 Porticoccus sp. | reverse complement strand
ATGCTCTTTAGGGATATCCTTATATTCATTATCTATTTTTTGCTGTAAAGCCAAGACTTGTTGCTGGCTAATCACTCTTATGGGCGAGCCTTCATCCCACCATATTTTTTGGTAAGCACTAGCTACCTTTTTAGCCCTCAGCGGAATAATTATGCACCGAAGAACAAACCACCAAATCAGTTTTGGGGCTTCCACTACACGAGTGTCAGAAAGAAAGTTTTTAAGAAAAGCTGATACGCCTTCTTTCGTGGGTATTTCAGGCGTTCCCAGGTTAACCAAAATAATGGCAGTTTTTTTCATTGCGAACAGTCTACTTTTGGGCAAAAAAAATGGGCTCTAAAAGAGCCCATTTTGCATCAGTTAGATATATCAGGCCAGTGCTGACTCTAACCTTGCTTGTACTTCGTCCAGTGGACCAACACCATCAACTCGTGCATAAGCTGGTGCGTTATCTGGTTGTGAAGTCTCTAACCCTTGGTAAAAAGCGACCAGTGGTTGTGTTTGATCATGGTATACATCAAGACGATTACGAACAGTGTCTTCTTTGTCATCTTCACGTTGAATAAGCGGTTCGCCAGTCACATCATCAACACCCTCTTCTTTGGGTGGATTGTGGCTAACATGGTAAACACGACCAGAACCTTCGTGCACACGACGTCCGCTCAGGCGAGCAATAATTTCTTCGTCTGCTACGTGGATTTCAATCACTTTATCAATCGCAACACCTTCAGCTAAAAGTGCTTCAGCTTGAGGGATTGTTCTAGGAAAACCGTCAAACAAGAATCCGTTAACACAATCTGGCTCTTGAATACGCTCTTTAACCAATGCAATGATCAGGTCATCAGATACTAGTCCACCAGATGCCATAATGCCTTTAGCTTTAAGGCCTAGTTCGGTTCCTGCTTTTACTGCGGCACGTAACATGTCGCCAGTAGAAATTTGTGGGATGCCATACTTTTCAGTAATGTAGGCGGCCTGAGTGCCCTTGCCGGCACCGGGAGGGCCTAACAGAATTATTCTCATTTTCGATCTCCGGTTTTCGGGGGTATTAATTTAATAGCAAGCTATTATTGAAATGATTGCGCTGTTTATTCAAAGGCTATAGTTGTATAAAAACTATTATCGTTTAATTAAACAGTATCGTTCCAACAATAAGGGTGGCAAACCTTACACATAAACGTAGTGAATCACAAGATATGAGGAGGCTTTATCCAGCTATACTCAAGGCTGAGCCTGCTTTTCCTTTGCTTCCTTCCATAGATTATCCAAACCCTCCAAGTCTATTTCGGTCAGTTTTTGTCCTTTTACTTGAACCGATTCTTCTACATGATGGAATCGTCTTTCAAATTTTCTAGAAGCTTTTCGCAAGGATGTTTCAGCATCGATATTTAAATGTCGGCACAAGTTTACTAGCGTAAACATCATATCACCGACCTCTTCTTCTATATGGTCCGGATTACCAAGCGTAAGCGCTTCTTTTAGCTCATTATTTTCTTCATCAAGCTTGTCTACAACACCATCGATTGAAGGCCAATCAAAGCCATGACTAGAGGCTCTTTTTTGCAACTTTTGAGCACGAGTCAATGCCGGCAAACTAATGGGAATATCCGCTAAAATGGAATGAAAACCTTTCTCCTGGCGTTCTGATTTTTTTATCGCCTCCCAGGTTTCTTTAATTGCCGGTTCACTTGAGATGGCATCAATATCACGTTCACTTTCGAGGGTCTTTCCTGGGAAGACATGGGGATGACGAAGAACCAGTTTTTCAACCAGTGATGAGACAATATCCTCAAATCTAAAAAGGGATTGTTCCTCTGCAAGCTGACTATAAAAAATAACTTGAAACAGTAAATCGCCTAGTTCTTCTTTAAGGTGGGGGTAATCTTCCCGCTCTATGGTATCTACTACTTCATACACCTCTTCCAGTGTATATGGCACGATACTAGAAAATGTTTGCTTAAGATCCCAAGGACAACCTGTTTCAGGGTTCCTTAAACGCTGCATTAGGTATCTCAGATCATCTATATCAGTATTATCCATCTATATTTCTCTGAAATGATATTTTTCAAGAATCATCAACACGCTGAACTTTTGCCATATTGGGAATTTCCCTTAAACGAGCCATCACATTACTCAGCTGCTCAATGCTAGAAACTTCTATGGTGACAGCCATCTGCACAGCAACACCCATGACACTATCATCACTTTTAGAATTCATAGAAAGCACGTTTAAATCGGCTTTATCCAATACTGTCGTAATATCTTTCAATAGGCTCGAGCGGTCGTAGGCATCGATCATGATTTTAACGGGGTAAACTTGCTTCGGCTCACCACCCCAATGCACTTCTAAAATACGTTCGGGTTCATTACTTTGTAACCGCAAAAAGTTACCACAATCTTTTCTGTGTACAGAAACACCACGTCCCTCTGTGACATAACCACTAATTTGATCACCAGGTACAGGGTTACAACAGCCAGCAATACGGGTCATCAGGTTACCAACACCATAGATATAAACTTCTGACCCTGCATACCGGCTAGCTTTAGCAGGCAAACCATAAGGGGTTCTAACCCGGCCTTTAGTTCCACCTAGTGGGGCCATCACAGCATGCACTATTTGCTCCAGGCTAATATCTCCAGCACCTATCGCTGCATACAAACCATCAGCCCCCTGCTTGTTAAATTTTTGAGCAAGTTTATCTAGGTCGATTTGTTTGATATTAAGCTGTCGAATTTCACGATCAAACAAGGATTTTCCTGCCTGAGCGTTTTTCTCGTGGTTTTGTTTGCGGAACCATTGCTGAATTTTTGAGCGTGCTCTAGTGCTGTGCAGGTAATGTAGTGCTGGGGATAGCCAATCTCGACTGGGCGATTCATTTTTGCCCGTCAATATAATCACTTGATCTGATGTTTTTAAGGCCGTGTTTAAAGGGACAATCTTTCCATTTACTTTAGCCCCCCGACACCTATGACCAATGGATGTGTGTATACGATAAGCAAAATCAAGTGGAGTAGAGCCAACAGCCAGATCTACCACATGGCCTTCGGGGGTAAAAACATAGACTCGATCTGTCGAGTTATCGCGGCTTAAGAGTTGAGAGACATGCTCATCTTCTAATTCTTCATGCCACTCCAATACTTGTCTTAACCAGGAGATCTTATCCTCGTAACTGTTAGCTGCCGCTTTAGTGTCAGTCCCTTTATACCGCCAATGGGAGCAAATGCCATATTCAGCATCTTCATGCATTTCATAGGTACGGATTTGAATTTCCAATACCTTTCTATGGGGTCCAATAACAGCTGTATGCAATGAGCGATAGCCATTTTCTTTTGGCGACGCGATATAGTCATCGAATTCATTTGGAATATTGCGCCAATGGCTGTGGACAATACCCAAGACGGTGTAACAATCCGCTACCGTAGGAACTAGTACTCTCACTGCTCGAATATCATAGATTTGTGAAAAACCGACATCTTTCCGATGCATTTTTTTCCAAATACTGTAAATATGCTTGGCCCTACCCGCTATATCACCCTTTATACCTGCATCATGAATTTCTTGTTCCAGGGTGTCTATCAGCTCTTCGATATAACGCTGGCGGTCCATCCTGCGTTCATCCAACAACTTTGCAATACGTAGATATTCATCATTTTCCAGGTACCTGAAAGCAAGATCTTCCAATTCCCATTTTAATTGTCCAATACCTAATCGATGGGCAAGGGGAGCGTAAACATCAAAGATTTCACGGGCAACACGTTTACGCTTTTCATCTGTGGCCGTCTTTAACGCACGAATTGCACAAGTACGCTCAGCAATTTTGATGAGTGCAACCCGAACATCATCAATAATAGAAACCAGCATTTCCCTTACTTTAGATGCCTGTTGGTGAGCAGCATGACCAAAAACATCCTCTTCACTGTCTGACCGTAAGGTACTGATGACAGCCATTCGAAGAACGCTTTCAATCAGCTTAGAGACACCCTTCCCATATTTTTTTTGGACGCGAAGAATAGTCAAACGCCCTTCCCTGACGGCACGATATAAAATAGCAGCAACTAAACTATCTTGATCAAATAAATGTAGTTCTATCAGAATGGTGGCCATCTCTAGGCCGGCGTGAAAACTACTGACTGTAGCTGCCCAGGTTTGATGGTTTTGATCATCAGTATTTGCTTCTGATGCTCGGGCTAGTTCACAGGCACTGATCAATACCTCTTTATCAAGGGTATTATTGGCTGCCGCGCGGTCAATCAAGCCTGACATCCAGTGCTCTATATCAATGACCCCATTGTCCTGTAACGGATGGTGGTCTCTAACCTGAACCATTTTTAACCTATTACATCATTATTTATTAATAATTCTGGCTAACTCGACAACAAACCTTATTAAAAAGAACGAACAAAAGGTTTACCAGAAAACAAGGTCATCAACTATAGACACCTGAGGAAAGATAGCGGTCACCTCTGTCACAGATAATGGCAACAATTACTGAATTTTCAACCTCATTAGATAACCTTAAAGCACCAGCAACGGCACCACCAGAAGAAACACCGCAAAATATACCCTCCTTGGAGGCCAATGCTTGCATACATTTTTCAGCTTCCTCTTGTCCCATATCCATTAATCTATCGACACGGGATGAATCAAAAATACTGGGAAGGTACTCTTCTGGCCAACGCCTGATTCCAGGGATACTGGCACCACCTTCCGGCTGTAATCCAATAATTTTAACGTCGGGGTTTTGCTCTTTTAAGTACTTGGAAACCCCCATAATAGTGCCTGTGGTTCCCATAGAGCTTACAAAGTGAGTCACATTACCCTGACTTTGTCGCCATATTTCTGGGCCTGTATGTTCGTAATGAGCCAAAGGGTTATCTGCATTCGAAAATTGATCCAATACTATGCCTTTACCTTCAGCTTCCATAGCTTTAGCAAGATCCCTTGCTCCCTCCATGCTGGCTTCTTTGCTCACCAGAATTAATTCAGCGCCATAAGCTCTCATGGCTGCCTTTCGTTCATCCGTGCTGTTCTCAGGCATGATAAGGATCATGTTATAACCCTTTATCGCTGCTGCCATAGCCAAGGCAATACCCGTATTACCGGAAGTTGCCTCGATCAGGGTATCTCCTGGTTTGATATCTCCCCGTGCTTCAGCACGCTGGATCATA
>JAJFKD010000212.1 GCA_021773405.1 Porticoccus sp. | reverse complement strand
ACTGTTAAGCCAGGAAAAAATAAGAAGAAAGCACAGCCCGTTAACGATGGGGATGAAGGCGCTGTGGACGAAGGCCGTGACTCTTATTTACAAGTCCTTCCCTCGGGAGCTGAAACAGACAAGCTACAAGAAGGCTCACGAACAGAAGAAGGTAATTCTGAAAAAGATAAGCCTGAAGAAGATGGAGAGGCCACCCCAACACCGGAGCAACCTAAATTCCCCAGTGTTGTCTTTAGAGATTACGATATTCGTGGCATTGCAGGCTCCCAGCTCACCGCGGAATTTGCCCATAAGCTGGGCAAAGTTTTAGCGACCAAAGCTCTGGATCTGGGTGAGCATTCATTAATTGTAGGCTGTGATGGTCGCAACTCCAGCGGAGAGCTTACAGAGGCCCTCGAACAAGGTATTTTGACCACGGGCTGTCATGTTATACATCTCGGCCAGGTGCCAACCCCTTTGCTAAATTATGCTACCCATGAATTATCTGAAACCGATTGCGGCATCATGGTTACGGCCAGCCACAACCCCGCTGAATACAATGGCTTTAAAATGTTTTTCAAACGCCATGCACTATGTGGAGATGAAATCCTATCGTTAAAATCAGAGTTGGAAAAAGATTTTCCAGAGATGAATCCAGGTGAACTGGAAGTTAGAGACCTCTCTGAAGAGTATGTAGAAAATATCGCCAATGACATCGTACCGGCTGATGACCTTAAAATTGTTTTGGATGCTGGCAATGGGGTAGCTGGGAAGCATGCATGCCGTGTACTTGAGGCAATTGGCTGTGAGGTCATTCCACTTTATTGTGACGTCGATGGTGATTTCCCCAATCATCCACCGGATACTTCCGTAGCAGAAAACCTGGCAGACCTTATTGCCTGTGTCAAAGAAAGTAATGCTAATCTCGGTATTGCGCTCGATGGTGATGGCGACCGAATGGTAGCAATTTCAGAGAGCGGAAAGATCATCTGGCCAGATGAGTTATTAATGATCTTTGCCCGGGATGTTGTATCCCGCAACCCTGGTGCTGACGTGGTCTTTGATGTCAAAAGTACCAATCGCCTAAACAACCTGATTAGCAGCTATGGAGGGCGACCGGTGATGTGGAAAACAGGTCACTCTCATATGTACAACAAAATTCTAGAATGTGAAGCTCCTGTAGGTGGTGAATACAGTGGCCATATTTTCTTCCATGATCGCTGGCATGGTTTTGATGATGGTACCTATGCAGCAGCCCGGCTGATAGAAATCATGGCCATTCGTGAGCAAGGGCTCGATGAAATGGTGGCTGGCTTTGAAACACGTTATTCCACATCAGAAATCAAGATAGAAGTTCCAGACGAGGAAAAATTCTCTGTCATGGATAAGTTCGTTTCAAACCATGGTTTTGAAGCAGGTAATATTTCAACTATTGATGGACTGAGAGTTGATTTACCAGAGGCATGGGGATTGATAAGGGCTTCAAACACTAGCCCAGCACTGACACTACGCTTTGAAGCAGACTCTACAGAATCGCTGGAAAAAATTCAGGCCGCTTTCAGGCAACAACTTGAGTCTATCGATAACAAATTGACGTTTTAATCTACAAAAAACAGGATCAGCTAATGTCTTTAACCCGCGAAGCGGCTAGCAATATTGCTAATGTACTTTCTGAATCACTGCCTTATATCCAGAAATTTACTGGAAAAACTATTGTGGTTAAATTTGGCGGTAATGCCATGGTGGATGAAAAACTTAAAGCCAGTTTTGCACGAGATATTGTGATGATGAAACTGGTTGGCATGAACCCTGTTGTAGTACATGGCGGAGGCCCCCAAATTGGTGACCTGCTAGCACAACTGAATATCGAATCTCATTTTGTCGATGGCATGCGAGTCACTGATAGCAAAACCATGGACGTTGTGGAAATGGTATTGGGCGGCAGTGTCAACAAAGAAATTGTTAACCTGATCAATGGCGTCGGAGGCAGTGCCGTGGGCATCACCGGTAAAGACGGGCAGCTGATCAAGGCTCGTAAACTAAAAGTGACCCGGCGCTCTTCAGAAACAGCGCCCGAGTTAGAAGCTCCCGAAATTATCGATATCGGTCATGTTGGTGAAGTGGAATCCATTAATACCGATGTTATCGAGATGCTCACAGACAGCCATTTTATTCCCGTCATTGCCCCTATTGGTGTTGATGATAAAGGTAACTCCTACAACATTAACGCTGACCTAGTTGCAGGAAAAATTGCTGAAGTACTCCAAGCAGAAAAACTTATGCTGCTCACAAATGTTGCAGGGCTTCAGGATAAAAATGGCGAAGTCTTAACAGGCCTATCCACCAAGCAAGTAGATGAACTGATTGCCGATGGCACCATATACGGTGGCATGCTGCCTAAAATCAGTTGTGCATTAAATGCTGTTAAAGGTGGAACAAAGAGCGCACATATCATTGATGGCCGAGTAAACCATGCCACTCTACTGGAAATTTTCACCGATCAAGGCGTAGGTACTCTTATCACAAATCTCACACCAAGCGAGCAACCCTAATATGGCAACAGCTAAAGGCTCCCGGAAACAACAAATTCTCCAATCCCTGGCACGTATGCTTGAAGCAACTCCCGGGGGTAGGATTACGACCGCTTCTTTAGCTGCAGAAGTTGGCGTCTCAGAAGCCGCTCTTTACCGCCACTTTCCCAGTAAAACCAAAATGTATGAAGGGTTAATCGACTTTATTGAAGACACGCTGTTTAGCCGGATTCGAGTGATTCTTACAGAGGAGTCAGATACTGTCGGCCGTTGCTATCGAATACTTACTTTACTGCTCACTTTTGCTGAACGTAACCCCGGCATTACCCGCCTGCTAACTGGTGATGCGCTTACTGGAGAGACTGACCGCTTACACCACCGCATACAACAGTTATTTGACCGCCTGGAAACACAGCTGAAGCAGATTCTTCGTGAGGCTGAAATTAGCAATAATCTGAGGACAACAACAACTGTGACAGCTGCAGCAAATATGATGTTAGGACTGGCGGAAGGACGAATCAGTCAATTTGTCCGCAGCGGCTTCCAGCGTAGACCTACGGAATATTGGCAGGATCAGTGGTCTGTGGCGATGACAGGCTTCTTTAGGGAATAACAGCTTCGGGAGTAACGACATCCTCTTCTAAGCCCTTACCCTTATTTAGCCCCTTTAATATTTTCAGGCGATCTAAGTACCCCAGATAACGATCTTTAGTGCCCTGATATTCTTGCTGACGCACTAACAACATATTCTCACCACCACGCTGTTCATCTATCTGGTTATCCATATTTTTTAACAGTGCTTTTGGTACATGCCTTCCGCCCAGTTGATAGTTGGCTGCTTTAATTCTTGAGGCATCCAATGCCTTTTCATTTTTCTCTAGATTAGACCGAATAATTTCTATCTCTCTGTCTAACTGGGTCAACTTCCGATCCATTGCAGCTTCCAGTTCAGCAACCTCACTGTAAGTGCGTAACAACATCTCGTCTTCTTTCCGCTGAGCTGCTTCAGCCTCTGACCGACTTCTTTGTACTTCCTCAGGTTCCATATCTTCAGGATCTACCTGTGGCTCAATTACATCAATAACTGTTCCAGACTCACTCAGTATTTCGTAACCATTAGCAACATATTTTGGCGGCACAGCATAATCAATGACCAAGTTACCCTCGTTATTACGATAACGATAAAGGTTCCCGGCTTCTGCCACCATTGCAGAAAGGCCTAATAACATGAGTACAATCGATACTATTCGCTGGTAGTTTTTCATAATAACTATCATTAATACTTATAACATTTATCCTGTACTCGGCTTAGTTCGCCTAATACAACATCAGGTTTTGGTAAAACTCAAGAATCTAAATTCTACGCAATAATACACCCTCAACTTTCAAGGGGCGACTCCACATCCACAAATACCCTTCGCACTAATTATTTACTGCTATATTCTTTACTGCCAGGAATCAGTACTCAATTCGACCGCTAAACTTTCCCTTAAAGAACTACATCAGAGAAGAATAGTTGCACTGAAGAAAAGCCCTCTTTAGACTCCCTTCCAACCTCCCAATTTTCAGCCCCTCTGCCTTACGTAGAAGCTGTATGGAAAAGACTACATGGAAAAGATAGCCCCCTGATGCCAAATGCCATCCCGGAAAATTCTGTAGGCCCAGATAACTCTGTCGGCTTAGTCACACCAGAAACCCTGCATTTTGATCAGCCTCTGGAGCTAGCCTGTGGTCGCACACTTTCCAATTACCAACTGGTAGTTGAAACCTATGGCGAGCTCAATGAAGACAAAAGTAATGCCATTCTAATTTGCCATGCCCTAAGCGGCCATCATCATGCTGCTGGTTATCACTCTGTGGAAGATAGCAAACCCGGTTGGTGGGATAACCACATTGGCCCAGGCAAACCTTTTGATACCAATCGTTTCTTTATTGTCTGCCCTAATAACCTGGGTGGCTGTCACGGCAGCACTGGCCCCAATTCAATCAACCCTGAGACCAACAAACCCTGGGGGGTGGATTTCCCTTCATTACGGGCACGGGATTGGGTACAAAGCCAGGCAAGGCTGGCTGATCACCTAGGCATACAAACATGGGCTGCCGTTGTAGGCGGTAGCTTGGGTGGCATGCAAGCCATGCGCTGGGCACTGGAATACCCAGACCGTCTTCGGCATGCTGTAGTCATCGCTTCGGCCATGAAGCTCAGTGCCCAAAATATCGCCTTTAACGAAATTGCTCGTAACGCGATTAAATCAGACCCTGATTTTCACGATGGCCATTTTCTCGAAAACAGTACATTACCCCGCAATGGCTTGGCATTGGCCAGAATGATTGGCCATGTGACCTATTTGTCCGACGAGCAAATGGGCAATAAATTTGGTCGTGAACTGAGATCCGGTTCATTTCAGCAAGGACAAGACACCCCCGTTGAGTTCCAGGTAGAAAGCTACCTTCGACACCAGGGTGACGCATTCTCCAATAGCTTTGATGCCAACACATACCTGCTAATGACCAAGGTATTGGACTACTTTGATTTAGCCAGGGAATACGATAATGACCCGGTAAAAGCATTTAGTAACGCACTGTGTAAATTTCTTGTGGTGTCTTTCTCCACAGACTGGCGGTTCGCACCAGAGCGCTCTGAAGAAATTGTTAAAGCATTAATTGATGCCAAAAAGAATGTCTCCTATGCCGCCATTGAATCCAATTTGGGGCACGATGCATTCCTGTTGCCCAATGAACGTTATGAACAAGTGCTCTATGCCTACATGGAACGTATTGCTACAGAGGTGTCTGTATGAGTATTCGTATAGATCTCGATATTATTCAGCAATGGGTAGCCCCCCAAAGCCACGTACTGGACCTTGCCTGTGGGGATGGCGCGCTACTAAAAAGTTTAAAAGAACACAAAAATGTAGAAGGCTACGGCCTGGAAATTGATCAGGAAAAAATTACTGCGGCCATAGCCAATGGTGTCAATGTGATTGAAGCCAACCTGGATACAGGTTTATCTCAATTTGCCGACAACAGCTTTGATACTGTGGTCATGACCCAAGCATTACAGGCCATGCGTTACCCGCATTTAGTGTTGGATGAAATGCTCAGAATTGGCAAACAATGCATTGTGACTTTTCCAAATTTTGGTCATTGGCAAGCCCGAATCTTTCTTTTAACCCATGGCCGTATGCCTGTAACCAAAGAACTTAGCTATCAATGGTACGACACACCTAATATCCACTTCTGTACTGTCAAAGACTTCGAAGTGCTCTGTGCTGAAAAAAATATCCTGATAAATCAACGGGAATTCGTTGCTGAACGATTCCTGGACAAGCAGATCAAAGGAATATGTCCTAATCTGTTTAGTAACACGGCTATTTATTTGCTGAGCAAGTAAATACAGTAACTACTTACCAAGACCCTATAAAACCTCATGGTTTTTGGAGGCAACAAACATGAATTATTATAAGCCTATGAATAGATATAAATTACTATGGTCGCCCCTGTTTACGGTACTCATCGCACTACTGGCCTTTAACGTACAAGCAGGCAACAAGCCCTATAAAGAGTTTGGCAACATCAAGGTGTACTACAGCTCATTTAACAGCAGCTTTATCCTACCTGAAGTAGCCAGCGCCTATAATATTACTCGTGGTAAAGATAAAGGCCTGGTCAATATTTCCGTAATTGTTGATGACAAAGTGGGCGGAAAAACTGCTCTGGTTAAAGGTACTGTTTCCAATATTTTTGCCCAACAGCAAAAACTCAAATTTTTTGAAGTGAGGGAAGGTAATACCGTCTATTATCTGGCACCCTTTGAATTTGAAAATGAAGATTCAATGACCTTTAAAATTCAGGTGCAACCAGACCCTAATAAACCAGCCCATTCACTCTCATTTCAAAATAAATTCTATTTTGACGATTAACAGTAACTAACTTTTTGAGC
>JAJFKD010000211.1 GCA_021773405.1 Porticoccus sp. | reverse complement strand
AGTGGCTGAAAATATACTTCTTATTAATGACCCTTTGAGGCAGGGGGAGCAGTGGGCTTATTGTTCAGCGGCTTACAAAGTTTATGCAGCTATTTTAGACGTTCAAGAAAAGCCCTCCTCTGCTGAGTCCCTAAGGGGGGCTTCTAATGGTGCAGCAATAGCTATTGCGATGTCCATTTACAACTTGAAGCTAAAAGATATAGTTGGTACTACCCGGTTTAATGATAAAAATCTGGCCACATGGGAACTTGCGATTCAGGCTATGAAGGAGTGGCCTAAAATGGAAGAAAATAATATTTATTCAGCAATTGAGTCGGATCAGGAAGAGGGCTTGGAGAGGCTGAGTATTAATTTAGAAACATGTGCTAACAATGTTTCTGCCCAAAAGATGTGGGTAGACCTTTATCGAACAATGAGAATGGAGGGCATGTTAACTGAATAGCCTCTCTACTATAATATCATTGGGTGTACTAGCTCAGTGAACTGACGCTTTATACAGTGTTTAGGGTATTACACAACTATATTGTGCCATTACCCTCTTTATTTCATGAGATGACTTCCCAGCGATTGCCGCAGCATTAAGCACTTCTCCTGCTCTATCCCCAATATATCTATAGTCATACGTCGTAGCATGACCGCTTCCTACGTACGTGTCTCCAGTGTTGTACGAGTATGCGTGGCCGGACATTGTTGTCGAAGAATAATTTGTATATGACTGGATGATACCAAGAATAACGCTGGAAGCGATCTGGATTCCAGCCTCAAGTTGTTTGTCGTAATACGCTTGAGTTAGCTCAGCACATGCAAAGTTTCGGGTCGGCATTAAAAATGCAGTTTCCACAGTGTAATCTTCGCGAAGCACAACATATTTATACTTCCCATTCTTTAATTCGAAGAGACCGTCCTCTATCGCAAAATTAGAGAACAGAGTCCCGCCCCCAGCCTGGTTTTCGATTAGAGTAAACATAGTTCTTGTATCATTAGATAAAAGTATGGCTCCCGACACAGCATCAGAAAATGCGATTGTCCATTGACTATCTCTTGGAATGGAATTAAATACGCTCTCATCAAGGGAAAATGTTTTCGATATGTTATTTTTAAACTTGATTGATACTGTCCGAGCTTTCTGTTTTAGCCAAATAAATTTGTTTTCAGGCCTAACTTCCAATATCTTCTGATTACCACCCAAGGCTATAGATTGCATATAAACTCTGCCTTGGCCACCTACATAAATAGCCTCAACATCGGAGAGAAACTGTCCTAAAACGTGGGAGGGGTTATCCAGCTTCTTAATAAAATCCGAGTTTAATGTCTGGTTTGCCCATTGCTGTAGATTGATAAGGTGAAAATGACGAGTGCCGTTAGGGCTAGAAACATTTATCTGATGTCCCTCTTGGACTAACTGGTAGCCGAGGTTTGCTCCCTCGCTTCGGCTTATTTCAACTCCATCACGTTCAGTCACTTGGGAAATGATTGTAAATGGCTCATTTAATGACACACCACGTTCTTTTGCAGTTTGAATGTAGACCTTTTGGGCTGGTGAAACAGTGCACGAGAAAAGTGATACTAATGCAGCTATAACAGTAAGGTACTTTGATACTTTACCAAGATTAACTTTCTTCATTAGGGGCAATCCTTTGACGTGAAGACATAAAGGTCTCAGCATAACGTAGTGAGCGAATTTGAGACAAGGCAAAAACTGGCGCACAACTGGAGTTTGCTGTAGTAACGGGGTAGAACCCGGATTGGTTTATTTCCTGCCGGGTGTGTCAGTGGTTATAGCCTAAGTGTTAGAAAAGCTAATCTTTGGGGGTGGGGGGTATGACTTGGCTATGAACATACTCTAAATTAGTTTCTTTGCAATCTCATTGATATTGAGATGTGTGTACCTTAAAAGCATCTTTAAATCACGATGACCGGTGATAGTAGAGACTTCCATTGAATTCAAGCCTAGCTCAAATAAACGTGATGTCGCTTCATGCCTTAAATCGTGGAACCGTAGATCTGTTATCCCATACTTTTGGCAGGCTCTAGAAAAAGCCTGTGAAATACTGTCAGCTTTTATTCTACGCTTTAAAACGCCCTGTATGGCTTTCTGAGCGAGTTTGGATAAAGGGATAATCCTTGGTGTTCCTGTTTTAGTTTCGGGTATCTCAAGCAGTGTAATCTCACTGTTAATGGTGATGATGTGTTCTGTCTTGATGTTGGCTATCTCTCCTCGCCTCATGCCGGTTTCTCTGGCTAAAATACAGTAATCACCTATTGTTTTATCCTTAAAGATGATGCTCTCATGTTCGTTGATACGCCTTGCTCTAGGTTTTCCTGGAGAGGGTAGCCTGATCATCTCTATGGGATTACCTTTAGGTAGCTCAAACCCCCAATCGATTTGTGCGGTATGGATAAGCCTTTTGAGGAAGAGCAATTCTTTGCGTACGG
The DNA here is from genome assembly GCA_021773405.1 of Porticoccus sp. Lineage (GTDB taxonomy): Bacteria > Pseudomonadota > Gammaproteobacteria > Pseudomonadales > Porticoccaceae > Porticoccus. The sequence goes on along the minus strand of JAJFKD010000211.1, from coordinate 853 downwards.
TCTCGTTGCTAACCGTGTTTAACCTCAGGTCTCTATAATTAGCGATTTGGGAGGTGGTTAGTAGTGCTAAGCATATATCCCCAAGTACAGGACGGATTGTACGTATTACAGTGTGTATTGGTTTTTGTGACTTCTTACAGGGGAGTACTTCCTTTAGGTACTTATTCATTAGTTGGTTAAGACTGGTTTTCTGACTAGCTGAATAGTCGATGAATAGATTTTTCTCGATGAGGTATTCAGTCTCTTTGCTCCATGTGACGGCTAGCTTACGGCATGCGAAGGTTTTGGATAATGAATGACCTTGTTTTCTTATCTTTGCTTGATAACGTCCTGAAGGCAGTTTTGTGACAGTAGCCATTAAGTTTGTCCTCATATTGTCCACGATATGAGAAACGAGGCTTAGGATTGCAGTAGATCAGGGGAGGGGAGGCCGCTTGTATGGCCCCTTAGGAGGGGGCCGCGCTATCCAGCTGTGCCACCGGGGCGTGTGGTTAACAATATACACTTGGATATTGTCGGCGCGATTCTAGTCTTTGCCAAGGGATAGATGCAAGCTTTGGTTTAACTGCATGGTAAGCGTTGATTTTTAGAAGGTTGCAGATAGCAGATTAATACATGGGGAAAAATGGGGATAAAATAAAAATGCCTGCCCTGTGAACAGAGCAGGCATGCGTTTTTATTCGTTTATGAATATTAACGCTTTATAGAGAGCTTTGAATCGGTGCACTTACACCTTCAGCTCTTGACGCAGCGATAGCAGCTTCAAGACTTTCTTCAGAGTCAAACATTGGGCTTGTTGCAATGACCTTGTGGTCAGGTGCTTGCAGATTGAAAAAGTGTTTGCCATTGCTAG
>JAJFKD010000022.1 GCA_021773405.1 Porticoccus sp. | reverse complement strand
GTATACCACTGGCTAAAAATGCACTACGCCAAGCCTTGCTGAAGGGGGTAAATACTTTATACGGAGTCCCGCTTTGGTTTAACAGTAATCCAGGTGCAATAACAGTATCACCATGGCACCGATATACATTCAATCCACTCTTTTTGAACAGGGCTTCAACTTGGTCATCTCGCCTTTGCTCGTTAAGACAGTATTCCTCGTTAGCGAAAAGCGCGTCACATTGATAACGTTTTGCCAATTCAAGCAATGCAGGGCCAACACTGGAAAATAAGCCCCCAGAGATCACTTTAAGTGGGATGTTCAGAGCAGTTAATTCAAGCTTTAATTTTGCAAGATTTGCTAGCCAGAATGATATTTTGTTTGGGGAATCATCATGTAATGACCATTGCTGTGGGCAAAAAGTTACTACAGCAATAACGCCACTGCGATTAGCTGAATCAAGATTATTTTTCTGCGCATGATCAGAGGCTTGGTATAAGGCAGGGTTATCCCTAACCCTTAAATCATTCCTAAACCAAACCAGTTTCATTTATTTACCCTGGCAATCTGATTTATACCGATTACTTTTACTAAAAGCGGGTTATAGGTTGTATGACTTTCCCTAACAAAGTAGTAAATCTAAGAGGGGAATCTGTAGCAACCAAGCAGATGCAATCTTCATTGCCATCAACCAAAGGTTGGTGCTCTATTTGATCATCAAGATCAGCGACATCACCTTGGGCAAAGCGCCCTACTTCATCGGCATAAGATCCACGCAGTAACAGGGTTAATTCATTGCCATGGTGTCCATGTGGAAGTATTGACTTTCCAGGGGCCACTTTAAGCAAGCGGCATATTCCTCGCTGTTCTTTAAACACATCAAAATAGTAGAACCCTGGGGAAAGCCGCTTCCACTGAACAGCATCGAGAGAACCACCAATATAGTCACTTAAAGGCGCAGGAACCTCGCCGGTATTACCTGGAGAACAGGCATCTGGTTCACCATCAGATAGAGAACTATCTAATGAGATTGTTGGCTCTTCTTCGTCTAAACATGCAAGCACTTGCTCTAAAGCAGTTTCATCCACCTTCACGGATGCACTACTATCAGAGCTATTGTCACTCACCATCTCATTAAGTAATGCGCCACCTATGGCTTCTGTTTCAAACACGCGTTCTCTACAGCTATCACAAATAGATATGTGGCTTGCTACAACAAGTGCCATACCTTGAGAGAGAGAACCTGCAACATAGCTAAATAAGGTTGCTTCATCCAGATGATGATTAATATTCATTGTTCACCTCCCAATGAGATTTCACCTCTCAATGTCAGCTTGAGCTTTTCTGCCGCCAGGCGAATTCGCGATTTAACACTACCTAAAGGAATCATAAGCCTATCTGCAATTTCTGAATGAGAGCGACCCTCATAGAATGACATATAAATCACTTGGGCTTGATTTTCAGGCAGCTGACTAATTGCCTGAGCGATACGTTCAGACTGAACAGTTTGTTCACCAATATCAGCATCCGATGCTTCCTCTAAACGATCTTGCATATTATCCAGTGAGTACTCCGGGTATTTCTGCTTACGCATCCAATCGATGCTCTGATTTCTTGCTAAAGTAAATAACCATGTACTAGCAGCTGACTTATTAGGCTGGAAAAGGTGTGATTTACGCCACATGTTCAACATAGCTTCTTGAGTCAATTCTTCGGCAGTCGCCTCCATCACACCAAGGCGAATAATATATGCCTTCACTTTGGGGGCAAAATGCTGGTACAGCTGTATGTATAAGGATTTATCCTTAGTAACAGCCATTTCAGCCAACATCGCAGACCAAGCCTTGGACTGATTAGCTGTCATACTATTTTTCCGTATAGGAACAACGTTAACCACGACATCTCCAAAAAACTGTTTTTCAATGTCTCTCCTTACGCTAAATAGTCTAGTTTGGATCAGTTTTTTCTAAGTATAAATCCACCACTCGGGTGATCTTTTTTTTGACGAGCTCCGTAATAACAATCACTATTCCATAAACTGGGAGATTTTGTGAGCACCGCTACCCTACACCCTATCAAACCTGACAATAAGATTGCCATTATTGGTTCTGGCATCTCTGGTTTGAGCTGTGCGTGGTTACTCAACCAATCCCAGGATATTACGCTCTACGAAAAAGATGATCGACTTGGAGGCCACTCAAATACAGTTTCTTTCGATCTAAACCAACAAACAATCGATGTAGATACGGGTTTTATTGTATTTAACCCTCTCAATTATCCCAATTTAGTTCGTTTCCTTGAGAAACTCAATGTTCCCAGCTGTGATACCGATATGTCCTTTGCCATGTCTGTAAACAATGGAGAATTAGAGTATTCCGGTACAGGTCTCAGTGGCCTATTTGCACAAAAACGAAACCTGATACGCCCTCAATTTTGGTCCATGATTTTTGATTTAATAAAATTCTATAAAGAGTCTCCTAATCTTATAGATGATCCATCTTCCAGCGAAATTAGCTTAGGTGAGCTGCTTAAACAAAACCATTGTGGAGATCCTTTTATCTACAATCATTTACTTCCCATGGCTGCAGCCATTTGGTCGACACCTGTAGACAAAATGTTGGACTATCCGGCCACCTGCTTTATTCGATTTTGTATGAATCATGGGCTGCTTCAATTGAAAGATCGCCCCCAGTGGAGAACAATTATTGGAGGGAGTAAATCCTATGTCGATAAAATCAAGGCAGAGCTCAAAGATAAAATACGACTAAATACCCATATAAAATCTATCTCCAGGGCTAATGGAAAAGTCATAGTCTCAGATATACATGGGCAAGTTGAAGAGTATGACCATGTAGTTTTTGCCTGCCATTCAGATCAGGCCCTTAAGCTTTTATCCGATGCGACTTCACTTGAAAATGATTTACTCAGTTGTTTCCCCTACCAAAAAAATCAGGCCATATTGCACCTGGATAAGAGCTTGATGCCAAAACGTAACAAAGTCTGGTCCAGTTGGAATTATTTAGCTTCTGGTGATAAAAAAAAGGAACAACAGGTCTCAGTCAGCTACTGGATGAATAAGCTACAACCACTTAATACAGAAGTGCCAATTATTGTGTCCTTAAATCCAATAAAAGAGCCTAACCCAGATAGCATCATTAGAAGTTTCTTTTATGAACACCCAACATTTAACCAATCGTCATTTAAAGCACAGAAAAAACTATGGCAGCTACAGGGTAAGCAGAATACTTGGTTTTGTGGTGCATATTTTGGTTATGGCTTCCATGAAGATGGCCTGCAATCAGGGCTAGCTGTTGCAGAAGCATTAGGGGGAATAAAAAGGCCCTGGCTACTTAAAAATCCAAATAATCGTATTCATGTTTCTCCTATAAATATTTCTACAGAAAGCACCGTATCTGAGGGGATATCCATTGTTTAAATTGAGCTCTTCGATATACAACGGTGTGGTTATGCACCATAGATTCCAGCCAAAGAAGCACCGCTTTATTTATCGTGTATTTTCTTTTTGCCTGGATCTAGATGAGCTACCTGAGCTAGACAGTAAGCTACGGCTTTTTTCCCTTAATCGTTTTAACCTTTTTTCTTTTCATGAAAAAGATCACGGTAAAGGTGATAAAAAGCTAAAAGATCAGATAACAGAAATACTTAGTCAACATGGCTACGGCTCTGCTTCTTCAAAAATCACACTACTTTGCTATCCGAGGATACTTGGTTATGTGTTTAACCCCCTTAGTGTTTATTTTTGTTATAACGAAGATAAAGAACTACAAGTAATCCTCTATGAAGTCAGTAATACCTTTGGAAAAAGGCATACCTATCTGCTTCCAGTTGAAAGAAATTCATCAACTACCATAAGGCATTTCAGCAACAAGCAGCTTTACGTCAGCCCCTTTATGCCAATGGCAACGAATTACAGTTTTCGTATCGTCCCCCCTGAAGAGAAAGTCAGCATTTGTATTCAGCAACAAGAATCTACAAATAATGATGGCGCTAAAAATAGCTCTACACATAACCATCAGGGCTCAAACAGCTCTTCCCAACCAAGTAAAAAAATATTAAATGCACTTTTTACAGGTAAAAAAGAACGCTTATCTGATGCGAAATTATTAAAGCTTTTTATATCCCACCCCTTAATGACACTTAAAGTCATTACTGCCATTCATTGGGAAGCAGCAAGACTCTGGCTAAAAGGAATGTCATTACAGAACAGAAATAAAAATGAGCCAGCTTACAGCTTAAGTTGGACAGATAATCATGGAGTTACTCATTATGAAGTCCTCTAGCCCTACAATATCAATAGAGTTAGATAAATCAGTAAACGAGCCTAGATGGCTGGAACGTATTGTTATTCAGTATTTAAGCTCTGTATTAAAAAATAGCCTCGGGTCATTACAACTTGTTTTACCCAGCAAATATTGCCATCAATTAGGCACAAAAAAAACAAGTGCAAACAATGCCCAAGAACCGCATGCCAAGATTGTTTTGCATTCGATGCGCCCACTATTGAGGTTGTTATTAAATGGACCTAATGGTTGGTCAGATGCTTATATCAATAATGAGTGGGATAGCCCAAAACTGCTTGAGGTTATAAAGTGGGCACTTGTTAATGAAACTACCCTTAAACAAGCGAGCCAACTTCGGCATCTAACCTCGCTACCACACAAACGCCTTCACCGTGCTAATGCCAATACTAAAAAAGGCAGCCGGAGAAATATTGCTGCCCACTATGACCTAGGCAATGACTTCTTCAAAGAGTGGCTAGACCCTGGAATGACATACTCGGCAGCCTTATTTAAAGACAACGTGCTTAAAAATAAAGCCGCTTCAAACCCTGAGCTAACACTTGCCGGCGCGCAAAAAGATAAGTATGAACGTATTCTGGAATTACTTAACCCACGTGATTCAGATCATATTATTGAAATCGGCTGTGGCTGGGGTGAGTTTGCCACCCAGGCTACAAAGCATAGAAATATCAAGGTAGATGGCATAACACTATCTGAACAGCAATTACTCTGGGGTAAAGAAAAACTCTCTCGCGAAGGCTTAAGTGAAAAAGCTAAACTTAAATTGATGGACTATCGGGACATATCACGACAGTACGATAGTGTTGTCTCAATCGAAATGTTTGAAGCTGTCGGTGAGGAAAATTGGGACGTCTTTTTTGAAAAGCTCAGCGGCATCCTTAAACCTGAAGGAAAAGCCGTACTACAAATTATTACCATTGATAATGAACGTTTCTACCACTATCGAAAAAATCCTGACTATATACAACGCTATATATTTCCTGGAGGTATGCTGCCCAGTATCGAAGTATTAAAACAAAAATTCTCTCAACACGGGTTTTCTCTAGATTATCAACAGATGTTTGGTATGGACTATGCAAAAACACTTGATATTTGGTGGGAAAAATTTGAAGCCCGCTGGCCGGTTATAGCAAAGCAGGGTTTTGATGACAGGTTTTACCGTTTATGGCGCTACTACCTTGCTTACTGCCAAGGTGGGTTTGAACAAAGTGCAATAGATGTTGGGTTATTTGTACTTAAAAAAGACTAGATTGGGTGGACTGTGTAACTTACTATTTTTATTAGCCTTTATGGTAGCTAATTTTATTTTTAATGGCTTGTAGAATAGCACCCAAAATAGGGATTTTTTGAAAAATAACTGATCCATCCCAAAAATCTTGGTGAGAACTAATTTTTCCGCCTTGATTAAATACTAATCGACTTGAGCCATCAAAATTTAGCTTACCCGTAGCACCTGAATTTGCCGAAAAATTCCAATAAAGATAAGCAGTATTATTTTCTGGATTACCCACTAACTGCTCTTTTTCCTGGTATAACGATTCATAAACAGTAAATTGCACGTTATCAAGCTTTTCAAACATGTCTTTCAGTAAGCCTACATATGCCTTTGACCCCGAAATCCTATTAAAAGGGTCTGAAAAAACAATCTCTTCCGCTACGTATTCATATAGTTGCTCTACGTTATCGAGACTAAGAGACTCCAGGAGATCGATATAGCCTTGAAGACAGCTTTTCATTAATGACCTATTACATCGTTAGTTGTTCTACTCATTATTGTGTGACTTGGCTTAAAAATAAACCGAAAAACAATAAAAAAGGCCAACCTATAAAGGTTGGCCTTATAAAACTACTTAGAGGTTTACTATTTCACTACTATAAGTGATTTATTTTTTTCTAGAACTTTTTCGCCAATACCTTTAACAGCTATCAGCTGGTCAACTGATGAAAAATCTCCATGGGTCTGGCGATATTGAACGATACTTTCTGCTCGCTTTATGCCCACTCCATTAAGCCTCTCAGATAACTCTTGTGCACTTGCTGTGTTGATATTAATAGTAGATACCACTTTCTCCACAGCAGTGTTTTGGCTATCAGAAGCAATAGCTGATGTGTGCCATAACGGGAAAAAAGTAACAAAAGATAATAATAGAATTTTGGTAAAGTTTTTTACCTGTTGCATGTCGAACTCCTTGTGCCTAAAGGCACTCCATTTCGTTAAAATAACGGCACTCCATGTGCCGCTGAAACTAATTTTGCGAGATTTCTTTATTAATCTCAAGTAATGTTGCAACGGGATCTAGGGATTGAGTAATAGGTCTCCCTATGACCAAATAACTACTGCCATTTGCCATAGCCTGAGATGGTGTCACAACTCTACGTTGATCATCCCCTGCCGCTGAAGCAGGGCGAATACCTGGCGTTACCAGTGTAAACCCTTCGCCTAATGCTTGCCTTAACCCTTGAGCCTCCATTGCGGAAGAAACAACACCATCCATACCCGAACTTTTAGCTAATGCAGCCAACCTGTGAACCTGCTCTTCTGGACTGCAATTAAGACCCAGTTCATCCATGTCTTTTTGATCAAAACTAGTTAATACAGTTACAGCAATCAACAGCATGTCACTACCGCACTGCTCTAGTGCATTCTTTGCCCCTTCCATCATACGACGGCCACCGGAAGCATGAACATCCGTCATCCACACACCAAGATCAGCAGCAACCCTGACAGCACTGGATACAGTATTGGGGATATCATGAAACTTGAGATCAAGGAAAACATCGAAGCCTTTATTAACAAGCCCTTTTACAAACTCAGGACCAGAAAGAGTAAACAACTCCTTCCCTACCTTTAATTTACACAGTTCAGGGGAAATCGAATCCACAAATTGATTGGCTAATGTTGGATTATTGTAGTCCAGAGCGACTATTACTTTTGAATCATTTGTTGTTATGTTATTCATAATTGAGTTATGTATAGCTGAGTTGTTTACAGAAAATTTGCCACCTTAAAACCACCGTTACCCATAACGTCAGCTTTAAATATTTATTACATAAATTATTCGGCCATCATACCCCTGGTAGGCCTGATAGTTTCCCAGTTCTGACATTGAGGGCACAGCCAGTGAAGGTGAGCTCCCTTAAAACCACATTGAGTACAACGATAGGTGGCTTGGGTTAAGTCCATAGACCCTAAAATATTTTTTAGCAACGATAAGTTTTCTTTTACTGCCCCCTTCTCTATTCGGGACATCTGCATTTCTAATAAGGTATTCACGCCCTTAATAGAAGGCATTGCTTTAAGGTGTTTAATCAAAAACTCTGATCCCTTCTCTTCGCCCTCTTCACTGCTTACAACCTCAACTGTAGCCTTTAACATGCTGCTACTAGGGTATTCCCGCAACCAAAGGGTCAATTGTTTTAACAAGCCATCGTAGTCACCTAATTCATGGTAGCAACGGCGAACCCTATCAAGAATTTGAGGTAAACAGTCTGGTTGTTGTTGGGGAACTTGTCGAAACCGTTTAAGTGCTTTGCCAAAATTGAGAGCAATCATCTCCTGATCCCCCCAAAGTATATTGGCTCTAGCAGAATTTTTATTACATTTTAGCGCCAGCTTTAAATGACGCCTTACATCGAGGTTGTCGCCTCTTTCTTTAGCTTGCTCCGCAAGTTCACAACAAAAATGAGCCTGCTCTACAGCCAGTTCCTCTTTTGCATGACCAAAGAGCTTTTTTTCCATCATACTGGCAGCACGTATGGCTTTTTCCCATTCCTGTTCATTTCTATAGATTTGTACAAGGTGTCGTAATGACTGCTGTCTAATATCCCCAGAAGAATCTTCTACTAATTCAAGGAAAAGGCGCTCAGCACGGTCAAACAATCCGGCTTTAAGGTAATCTTTTGCCAACTCAAGGTGTGCTTGTCGAACTTGCTGGGGATTAAGGTTTGGACGAGAAAGTAAGTTTTGATGCACTCGAATGGCTCGATCTACTTCCCCTTTTTGGCGCATCAAATTGCCGAGAGAGAGATGTGTTTCAAGTGTTTGAGGTGTTACTTCAACAGATCGGATAAAGACATCAATCGCTTGATCGGGTTGTTCATTAAGAAGGAAATTTACGCCCTGAAAATAATGCTTTGCTAATTCAGCATTTGGTTTTTTCTGTGCCTTTCGAAAACCACTTACTCGCCCTAAAAACCATGCCAAAAGAGCTAGTAATACTAAAACACCAATGTATAACCCTTGCGAGTATAGCCCTTCAAGCATCATTTAAATCAAACTAGTCTATTTTTACAGCATCAGTATTTTTTACTGTAGACGCTTTTATTTTAATTAATTGCTTGTTTAAACGCCTTACTCGATGGTTGAGTTTAACAAGTGCTGGTGAACTGGCAACTAGAGCAACTACACAACCAACAGCAAATGTTGCTAGCAACCATAATCCCCCCGGAAGCGGTTTTGTTTCAAAACCAAATAACTTAAATGCCACAGGATCAGGATTATCAACAACTACCCATATACCCAACCAAATAGCAGCAATTGCTATGAGAAGCCACCAAAGCTTTTTTAATAATGCCATTCCCAGTTACCTTAAATTCCCAGTTACCTTACCGACTCACCTAAAAAAAGTTTCCATAAAAAAACGGCAAGCCATATGCCTTGCCGTTTATTGTAACCAAAGTTGTCACTCTTGACCTTGATTATCGAGACCAAACCTCTCACCAATAGTATTAGCTTTTTGTCAGGCTATCATTCACCCTTTCTCTAAGCTCTTTTCCTGGTTTGAAGTAAGGAACTGATTTTCCAGATAACTCCACAGAATCGCCTGTTTTTGGATTACGACCAATGCGTGGTGCACGGTAGTGAAGGCAGAAGCTACCAAAGCCCCTGATTTCAATGCGGTCGTTATTCACAAGTGATTGTGTCATACGCTCGAGAATCATTTTTACAGCAAGCTCAACATCCTTAGGGGGAAGCTGATCTTGTTGAGTCACAATATGATCGATCAATTCTGATTTTGTCATAATTTTTTATTAGCTAACTATGTATTAGATAGGGGTAATATCATTATTACCCCTAATCTAACCATTACTTCTCTTTTGTGTCCATCTGAGCTTTAATCAAATCACCAATAGTCGTTGGGGAAATATTATCCGTTTCAGACTTCTTGTGCTCTTTGATCGCTGCTTTTTCTTCTGCAACATCCTTCGCTTTGATGGAGAGGTTGATCGTACGGTTCTTACGATCCACATTAACAATTTTAGCCTCTACTTCTTCGCCTTCATTAAGAATCTTGCTCGCATCTTCTACTTTCTCACGTGAGAGCTCAGAAGCTTTCAGTTGTGCTTCTACTCCTTCACTCAAAACGACAACTGCACCTTTGGCATCCACTTCTTTAATAGTACCAGTAACAATCGTACCTTTATCATTCTCTGTCACATAGCTAGAGAAAGGATCATCAGACAATTGTTTCATGCCCAGAGAAATACGCTCTCTTTCTGGATCAATCGACAAAATAACAGTTTCAACTTCATCGCCTTTCTTGTAGTTACGAACGGCTTCTTCACCTTCTTCATCCCAGGAAATATCAGACAGATGAACCAAACCGTCAATACCACCGTTAAGGCCGATAAAGATACCAAAATCAGTAATCGATTTGATGTTACCCGTAATTTTCTCACCTTTAGCATGAGTAGTACCAAACTCATCCCAAGGGTTCATGAAGCATTGTTTGATACCCAGAGAAATACGACGACGTTCTTCGTCGATATCCAGAATCATTACTTCTACTTCATCGCCCAATTGAACAACTTTAGATGGGTGGATGTTTTTGTTAGTCCAATCCATTTCAGAAACGTGTACTAAACCTTCTACACCATCTTCCAACTCGGCAAAACAACCGTAGTCAGTAAGATTAGTAACGGTTGCTTTAACACGTGCACCTTCAGGATAACGACCAGAGATATCTGCCCATGGATCTTCACCCATTTGCTTCATACCCAGAGAAACACGGCTACGCTCACGATCGAACTTCAATATTTTAACATCAATCTCATCGCCAACATTGACGATTTCACTTGGATGCTTAATACGCTTCCAAGACATATCCGTAATGTGCAACAAGCCATCAATACCACCGAGATCAACGAAAGCACCATAGTCGGTAAGGTTCTTAACGATACCCTTGAGAGCAATACCCTCTTCCAACTTAGCAAGCAATTCATCACGCTCTTCAGTGTTCACTTGCTCCATTACAGCACGACGAGAAACCACAACATTGTTGCGTTTTTGATCAAGCTTGATCACTTTAAATTCGAGAGGTTTATTCTCCAAGTGAGCAGTGTCACGAATTGGACGAACATCAACCAAAGAACCTGGTAGAAAGGCACGCAGACCATTCACATCTACAGTAAAGCCACCTTTGACCTTACCGCTAATAACACCTTTAACCACTTCGTCAGCTGTATGAGCTGCTTCTAGCTCAATCCAAGATTCTGAACGACGGGCTTTTTCTCTAGACAGGCGAGTGGCACCAAAGCCATCTTCTACTGCTTCCAAAGCAACCTGTACTTCGTCACCTATTTCAAGGCTGACTTCTCCGTTATCGTCGAAAAATTGGCTTTTAGCAATAACACCTTCGGACTTCAGTCCAGCGTGTACAGTGACCCAATCTTTATCAATATCAATGATTACACCAGTAACAATGGCACCAGTGTTCATTTCGACGGTTTTTAAACTTTCTTCAAATAATTCTGCGAAGCTTTCGCTCATGGAGGTATACCTATGAATACGAGATGTGGGCTTACTGGCATTGGAAGCCGTGACCACAGTCTCTTTACCGCATCACCAGTTATGCGGGCTATGAGTTAAAGGCTAATACGATTACATCTGGTTAAATATCGTAATAGCCGACCGTTACTGCTTTTTTTGTTTATTGTCTGGGTTGTATGCCAATTTTTTCAACAATTTCGAGCCCAGAGTTCAACACCTCATCAATACTCATTTCAGAGCTATCCAACACTACTGCATTGGTTGCAGGTACTAACGGAGATGCTTTGCGGTTCATGTCCCGCTCATCCCGTTTTCTGACCTGCTCGACGAGGGCGGCAAGACTAACACTTTCCCCTTTATCTATCAACTGCTTATAGCGCCTTTCTGCCCGCTCTTCTGGGCTGGCTGTAAGGAAAATTTTGGCATCAGCATCGGGGAAAACCACCGTTCCCATATCTCGGCCATCTGCGACTAAACCTGGCGCCACAGCAAAAGCTCGTTGGCGCTGTAACAGTGCTGACCTAACTTCAGGGAGAGCGGCTACTTTTGAAGCGTTTGATCCTACCTCTTCACTGCGAATCAATGAAGAAACATCCTCTCCTTCCAGCATAACCTTTGGTTGCGACCCTTCTTTATTCATATGAAAAGAAATATCCATATGGGCTGCAAGCACCGCTAAAGATTCTACATTACCCAACTCAACGCCATGCCTCTTAGCCGCCAAGGCCAACAAACGATACAACGCACCACTATCCAGATAGTGAAAGCCAAGTTTAGTTGCCATCAACTGGCATACCGTCCCTTTCCCTGATCCACTTGGACCATCAATGGTGACAATAGGTACGCGTTTTTCACTCATCGTTTTTCCTCGACAATTTTTAACCCAGCCTGGTTGGCCAGCGCTACAAAACCCGGGAATGATGTAGCAACATTATTACAATTTTTTATCACGATACTGTCTTTTGCTCTTAGCCCTGCGACGGCAAATGACATGGCAATACGGTGGTCATCTTCACTATCTACCGTGCCGCCGCCAAAGATATTGCCCTGTATATCTTCGCCCTGAATAGCCCCACCCTGAATAACAATTCCATCAGGTGTTGGCTTCACATCAACACCCAATGTTTGCAGCCCATCCGCCATTGCCTGAATTCGGTCACTCTCTTTTACTCGCAACTCTTCTGCGCCAGTTAATACTGTCTGCCCTTCAGCGCAGGCTGCCGCCACAAACAACGCGGGAAATTCATCAATGGCCAGAGGCACCTGATCTTCTGGAATATTAATGCCATGCAGGGGTGCATAACGTATGCGAATATCAGCTACGGGCTCTCCACCCACTTCAGCCTGATTAAGCAACTGAATATCAGCGCCCATCATTTGCAGGATATTAATTACGCCGATACGGGTCGGGTTGATACCTACATGGAGCAAAGTAATATCTGACCCTGGTGCTATGGCTGCAGCGACCATATAAAAGGTTGCTGACGAAATATCTGCTGGCACATCAATGTTTGTTGCGACCAGTTCACCACCACCCGTTAAATCTGCCACAGCTCCCTGCCGATTCACTTGATAACCGAAGCCACTGAGCATCCGCTCGGTATGATCTCGTGTGGGTGCCGGTTCAGTAGTAGAGGTCTTGTCGTCTGCGTATAACCCAGCCAATAGCACACAAGACTTAACCTGAGCACTGGCCATTGGTAATACATAATCAATACCTCTGAGCTGTTGACCGCCCTTAATGCGCAATGGAGGTCGCCCACCTTCTTCGGTTTCAATCACTGCGCCCATTTGGCGCAGAGGTGCAGCTACTCTTTCCATGGGGCGTTTTGACAGTGATTCATCGCCTGTTAACTCCACATCAAATGATTGCGCCGCCAGCAAACCGGACAACAGTCTCATAGACGTGCCTGAGTTCCCCAAATACAACGGTCCTGCTGGTGCTTTTAGCCCATTAATCCCTACGCCATGTATTACAACACGACCATCAACAGGCCCCTCTATAACGACGCCCATATCTCTAAAGGCCTGCAATGTAGCGAGGCTATCTTCTCCTTCAAGAAAGCCGGTCACTTCAGTCACTCCCTTTGCTAGGGATCCCAGCATAATGGAGCGATGGGAAATGGACTTATCTCCGGGAATACGAATTTCACCAGAAACTTTTCCTCCCGGAGTTACCCGGTAATCTATCGTTTGTGTCATGGGTTCCAAATAGGCCTTATTTTCAAGCATTTTGGTAAAATGGTTACGAGCTTCACTGGCACGAGTAAAAACCCCCAGCAGCTTTTCGCTATCTGAGGCAACGATGGCCTGTTTTAGAGATTCAATATGATCTGTAAGCTGGTTAAGTACTGACAATACTGCCTTGTCATTGGCAACAATAATATCATGCCACATCAAAGGGTCACTGGCGGCAATACGAGTAAAATCACGAAACCCTCCGGCGGCATAACGGAAAATTTCCTGGTTTTCCCGCATATTCGATAGGGTATCCACCAACGCATAGGCAAGCAAATGAGGCAAATGACTAGTTGCCGCTAAAATTTCATCATGATCTGCCACCGACATATCGGTCACTACAGCACCCACACCTTGCCATAAGGACTTCACCCTATGCAGATGATCAGCACCAGTTTCGGGCAGAGGTGTCAGAATGACACGATGATCGTCAAACAGTGTTGAATTCACCGCATCCACACCACTTTTTTCTGATCCAGCAATGGGATGACCTGGGACGAATTGTCTAGGTATTTGGCCGTAAACCTCAGCAACCGTATCCACTACACTGCCCTTAACACTGGCAACATCAGTGATCGTCACAGTATCGGCTAATAATGGCTGAAGCTGGCGTACAATCGTTGGCACCGTTAGTGTTGGCACACCGATAACAACCACATCCCCTTCACCTAACTCATTAGCCACATCTTCAATCTGGTCAACCACACGATCAACAACTCCATTGCTGATCGCTTTAACAAGTGTTTCTGGGCTTCTAGAGCTGCCGATCACCTCATTGCAAAGACCCCTGTCCCGTGCAGCTTTAGCGAGGCTACTGCCTATCAAGCCTAAACCTATGACAACAAGACGATTGATCTTTTGAGACATCAGCTAGCCTCTCCTGAATCTAACGATTCACCAAAACCTAACAAGCCACCCAAGACATCGAGAAACCGTTGATTCTCTTCTGGCAAACCAATGGATACACGTAAGTGATTTGGCATTTCATAGAGGCCTATTGGGCGTACGATAACACCCTGCTCCAGTAGGCGCTGATACATAGCTTGAGTATCGCCCGGAATTTCAACTGCAATAAAATTGCCCGCAGAAGGAATAAAGCTTAGCCCCAACCGTTCAAAGCCACTCACCAATTGCTGATAACCTCGACGATTAATATCGATGCTGCGATCGAGATAATCCTGATCATCAAGAACCGCGAGTGCTGCTGCCAATGCCATACTATTGATATTAAATGGCTGACGAATTCGATTTAAAATATCCGCCACATCCGGATGGGAAATCGCGTAACCTACCCGCAAAGAAGCCAAGCCATAAGCTTTAGAAAAAGTTCGTGTAACCACCAAATTCGGATACTGGTCCATCAAAGAGAGGGCAGAATCGTATCCGGCCATATCAGCATATTCAAAATAAGCCTCATCAATGACCACGATGATGTTCCAAGGCACCTTTTTCATCAGTGCCTCAACAACCTCAATATCAACCCAGGTGCCTGTAGGATTGTTGGGATTGGCAATGAACATCAACCGTGTATGCTCGTCTATGGCATTAGCCATAGCCTCTAAGTCATGCCCCCAACCCTTAGCTGGGACAATGATTGATTTTGCCCCCTGAGCTGTAACTGCTAACTGATAAACCACAAAAGCATGCTGAGAAAAGATAGCGTTGTGTTCTGCATCTAAAAAACCTCTGGCCAACAAATCGAGTACATCATTTGATCCATTACCCAGGGTCAACTGATTAGGGCTGACATCTAGCTTTTCAGCCAGTTTACACTTTAAGTAATAGCCATTTCCGTCAGGATAACGTGCACCATCAATCAGTGTCGCTTCGATAGCTTTGCGAGCAACAGGGCTTAAGCCCAGAGGGTTTTCATTACTGGCTAATTTAATTGCACCCTTAATACCGAGCTCACGCTCGAGTTCCTCAATAGGCTTACCGCCCTGATAAGGCTTCAAATGTTGCACACCTGGTAATGCCAGGCTTTTAAAATCCTTGGTCATAATTTTTGCCAGATGGGTTATAACACTGCTTTTGGATATGAACCGAGCACTCTCAACTCAGCCACGATTTCACCTACTTCTGCTAGTACCTCTGCTACCTTGGGGTCATCTTTATGGCCTTTAAAATCCACAAAGAACACATAGGTCCATTTGCCCGTGCGGGAAGGACGTGTTTCTACCCGTGTAAGGTCGATACCCTCTCGGTGAAATGGTTCTAGAAGTTTATGCAGAGCCCCCGGTTCATTTCGGGCAGCGACAATAATGGATGTTTTATCATTGCCGCTGATACCAATTTTTTCTCTGCCAATAATTAAGAATCGAGTGGAATTATCGGGCCTATCTTCAATTTTTTCTGACAGTTTTTCTAATCCATACAGTTCAGCTGCCATATCTCCTGCAATGGCCGCCGAATTCCACTCACCTTTAATACGTCGTGCAGCTTCAGCATTACTACTAACAGCAACTCGCTCAGCTTTTGGATAATGTGCATCCAGCCACTGGCGACACTGAGCCAAAGATTGGGCGTGGGAATAGATACGAGTAATATTTTCTTTGTGAGTCGTAGGCCCTACCAACAAGTGGTGGTGAATGCGTAACTCAACTTCACCACAAATTTTCAGTGATGAATCCAAAAAAGTATCGAGGGTGTGGTTGATAACACCTTCTGTGGAATTCTCTACTGGCACCACCCCATAATTGACGGCACCTGCATCCACCTCTCTAAACACCTCATCAATGGCATTCATCGGTTCTGTTATAGCGGAGTGGCCAAAATGCTTTAGTGCCGCTTCCTGAGTAAAGGTACCCTCTGGCCCCAGAAAAGCTACCTTAATAGGTTGCTCCAAAGCCAAACAGGCAGACATGATCTCGCGAAATAACCGGGCTACCTCTTCATTGCCCAGTGGGCCCTGATTTTTCTCCATAATATTACGCAACACCTGAGCTTCCCGCTCTGGGCGAAAATAGGTGGTATCGCCGGCTTCCTGCTTTACTTCTGCCACTTGCTGAGCACAACCCGCTCGCTCGCTCATCAAGGTGAGAAGCTGGCTATCAATCGCGTCGATTTTTTCACGCAGTTGGCTGAGTTTTTCTTTATTCGACATATTTATGGTCACACTTACTTATCTGGGCACCTGCTTATTAGGTGCCCACTTATTCTATGTTCCTAGTCCGCCAATTCCTCGGACTCTCCAGCTGGCGCTTCACCCTCTAATGGTTCTTGCTGCTCCTGCTCTTCAATACGCGCCAAGCCAACCATCGTCTCGCCTTCTTTCAAGCGAATCACCCGAACACCCTGGGTATTCCTACCCAACACAGAAA
The DNA here is from genome assembly GCA_021773405.1 of Porticoccus sp. Classification (GTDB taxonomy): domain Bacteria; phylum Pseudomonadota; class Gammaproteobacteria; order Pseudomonadales; family Porticoccaceae; genus Porticoccus. The sequence continues at coordinate 23,801 of JAJFKD010000022.1, read as the reverse complement.
TTTCTTCGCCACGGGTACGCACCATAGTGCCCTGATCAGAGATCAGCATAATCTCATCGCCTTCAAACAGCTGTACTGCACCAACCAATGGGCCATTACGCTCACTGGCCTGCATAGCTATCATGCCTTTACCGCCACGACCTTTTGTGGGGAATTCAGTTAACGCAGTTCTTTTACCATAACCATTATTAGATACTGTCAACACACGGCCATCTTCTTCCGGGATAACCATTGAGAGGACCTTGTGCCCTTCGGGCAAACGCATACCCCGAACGCCCTTCGAAACTCGCCCCATAGCCCGAACATCAGACTCGGCAAACCTCACGGCCTTACCTTCACTGCTAAACAGCATGACATCACAACTGCCATCGGTAATCGCACTGCCCACAAGGTAATCGCCATCTACCAAATCAACCGCACGCAACCCAACACTACGCGGACGAGAGTACTGTTCTAGAGACGTTTTCTTCACAGTACCATTAGCGGTTGCCATGATGACGAACCTGTCTTCACTGTACTCATCTACAGGCAAGATACTGCTAATACGCTCGTCTTCATCAAGGGGCAACAAATTCACCATCGGCCGTCCGCGGGAATTACGACCTGCCACAGGAATTTGGTATACCTTTAACCAATAAACCTTACCCAAATTGGTAAAACAAAGGATGGTGCTATGGGTACTGGCAATTAACAGGTGTTCTACAAAATCTTCATCTTTTACGGCTGTGGCTGATTTACCCGTACCACCACGACGTTGTGCCTGATAATCACTCAAAGGTTGTGTTTTGGCATAGCCTCCGTGGGAAATTGTCACCACACGGTCTTCTTCAGTAATCAGGTCTTCAATGGTGAGATCATGTTGTGATTCCACAATTTCACTGCGGCGATCATCACCAAACTCTTCACTAACCGCCTGTAATTCTTCACGGATCAACTGCATCAACACCGTTGCATCACCAAGAATTGTCAGGTATTCAATAATTTCATCCAACTTTTCCTGGTATTCAGCAAGTAGCTTGTCGTGCTCCATACCCGTAAGACGGTGTAAACGTAACTCAAGAATCGCCTGGGCTTGTGCCGGCGACAAATAATATTGCCCGTCACGCATACCAAAACCAGGCTCTAAATCTTCAGGACGACTGGCATCACTACCCGCACGCTCCAAAAGCTGAGCCGCATTGCTGGCGTCCCAACCTCTCGCAATCAAGCGTTCTTTTGCTTCAGCAGGAGAAGGAGATGATTTAATTAACTCAATAATCTTATCAATATTGGCAATAGCAACAGCCAAACCTTCGAGAATATGCCCTCGCTCACGAGCCTTTCGAAGTAAGTAAACGGTACGACGTGTCACCACTTCACGGCGATGGCGAACAAAAGCCTCGAGCATTTCTTTAAGATTAAGAGTACGAGGCTGACCATCAACCAAAGCGACAATATTGATACCAAAAACATTTTGTAGCTGAGTTTGGGCATAAAGGTTATTAAGAATAACCTCACCTACCTCGCCCCTCTTCAGCTCAATAACGACACGCAAACCATCTTTATCAGACTCATCCCGCAACTCTGAGATGCCTTCAATTTTCTTTTCTTTGACTAATTCAGCAATACGCTCGATCAAACGTGCTTTATTTAACTGATAGGGAAGCTCAGTAATGATGATAGTTTCGCGACTTGTCTTCTCATTCACCTCTACTTCAGCGCGGGCACGCACATAAATGCGACCACGACCTGTTCGATAGGCCTGAATAATTCCCGCCCGGCCGTTGATAATAGCTGCTGTTGGGAAGTCTGGACCAGGGATGTACTCCATCAATTCATCGATGGAAATATCATCATTATCAATCAGGGCTAGGCAGCCATTAACCACTTCTTTGAGGTTATGTGGCGGAATATTCGTCGCCATGCCCACAGCGATACCCGAAGAGCCATTAACTAACAGGTTAGGAACCCGGGTTGGCAATACCTCAGGGATTAACTCAGTACCATCGTAGTTTTCCACATAATCGACAGTTTCTTTATCCAGATCTGCCAACAAGGAATGAGAAATTTTGGCCATTCGGATTTCGGTGTAACGCATAGCTGCGGCGGAATCTCCATCCACCGAACCAAAGTTACCCTGGCCATCAACCAACATATAACGCAACGAAAATGGCTGAGCCATACGAACAATAGTGTCGTACACAGCGGAATCGCCATGTGGATGGTATTTACCAATCACATCACCAACAACACGTGCAGACTTTTTATAGGACTTATTCCAGTCATTATTAAGCACGCTCATCGCAAACAATACGCGTCGGTGTACAGGTTTTAGTCCATCTCTGACATCTGGCAACGCCCTACCCACAATCACGCTCATGGCGTAATCAAGATAAGACTGCTTCAATTCATCTTCGATGTTTACAGGTAGGACTTCTTTCGCTAATTCACCCATGCTACAGCTGATTCCCCTTGCGCTAAGTGACGGCACCTTTGATTATTTTTTAAGACACGCCTGTTTCTTTGTTAATAGCTGCTTTTTTAATACTAACTAGCTGCTTTATTTAATACTTTTATTCAATACAGGTGCCGTTCAAACAAGCGCGAAATCATACCACAAAATGTCCCACTTTCGCCCTTATATTAAGCTCTGTTTAATGATCTTTTTCTCAAGGGTATACTGCCTATCTTTATCATGACCCAAGGAATACCCCTGCAATGGCAGCGACGTTAGTAGATCTGCTTATTTCAGCTCGCTGGATTATCCCTATCATTCCCAGAGGAAAAGTCTTCGAAGACTGCACTGTGGTGATCGACCAGGGTAAAATTGTGGCACTTTTGCCCACAATAGAAGCAACTCGAAAATACAACGGCCAGGAACACACCCATCTGGAACAACATGTTCTACTACCTGGGTTAGTCAACGCACACGGTCATGCTGCCATGACACTATTGCGCGGCTACGCCGATGATTTACCACTCCACACCTGGCTAGAAAAACATATATGGCCTACTGAGGCACAATGGATCAGCTCTGACTTTGTTCGCGATGGAACAGAACTCGCCATTGCAGAAATGCTACGCAGCGGCACGACTTGCTTTTCTGATATGTATTTTTTTCCGGACACCGTCGCAGAAACGGTGAATCACACAGGCATTCGCAGTCAAATAGCCTTCCCAGTGTTTGACTTTCCTTCCGCCTGGGGTCGAGGGCCAGAGGACTATATCCACAAAGGGCTACAACTCCATGATGATCACAAGGATCGCGACCTTATACGCATTGCCTTTGGCCCCCATGCCCCCTATTCGCTTTCTACTGAACCCATGGAGAAAATAGCAACCTACGCCGAAGAACTGGATGCCTGTATACAAATTCATCTGCATGAAACAGAACAAGAAATTGCCGATCACATAAGTGCTCACGGAAATCGGCCCATAGAACGGCTGGTTGATATAGGCTTAATGTCACCACTCACGCAGTGTGTGCATATGACACAAATAAACGACCAGGACATAGCCACCCTGGTAGAACACAATGCAAATGTAGTTCACTGCCCCAACTCCAATCTCAAACTGGCAAGCGGCTTCTCTCCGATCGCCGAATTTTTAAACAACGGTATTAATGTTGCTCTGGGAACAGATGGCGCCGCCAGTAACAACAGTCTCAACATGTTCAACGAAATAAATACGGCCGCATTGGTAGCAAAAGCTGTAGCTGGCAATGCCAGCACCATGAATGCCCATGAAGCACTTGAAATGGCAACAATAAATGGGGCCAAAGCTATGGGCTGGGACGACCACATAGGAAGCATAGAGGCTGGAAAATCTGCTGACATAATTGCTGTCAGCATGGGGGCAATCGAGTCCGAACCCCTGTATAATTTACCCTCTCAGTTGGTATACACACATGCCGGAAGCCAAGTCAGCCATGCTTGGGTTAATGGAACAGCTCTTATGGTAGACCGACAACTACAAACTTTGAATGAACACGAAATACTGACAAAGACCCGACAATGGCAAAAGCAATTGTCGTCATAGCCTCAGCCGACCTTACTCAGAACAACGGCACTGTAAAATAGGCAAATGATTCAACACCGGAACCTTAATTAATGCCATCACCCAACTTATCGTCACAAGACACGCCATCAGAGAACCCTTTATCTCAAAATATTGATCGTTCCGAAATTGCCAAGTTTGAAGCACTTGCGAGTCGCTGGTGGGATAAAGAAAGTGAATTTAAGCCCCTCCACGATATTAACCCCCTTCGTGCCAACTGGATCGATGAACGATCACCCGTCGCAGAAAAAAACGTATTAGACGTTGGCTGTGGCGGCGGAATTCTTGCTGAATCTATGGCACAACGTGGTGCAAAAGTGACAGGTATCGACATGGGTGAAGCGCCCCTTGCTGTGGCCCAGTTGCACAGCCTGGAAACAGGTATCACTGTAGACTATCAACGCTGCACGGCAGAGGAGATGGCCTCGCAACATGCAGGCAAGTATGACGTCGTCACATGCCTAGAAATGCTAGAACATGTCCCCGATCCAAGCTCTGTGATTAATGCCTGTACAAATCTGGTTAAACCCGGCGGACATGTCTATTTCTCAACCATTAACCGAAATCCCAAAGCGTACCTTTTTGCAGTCCTTGGCGCTGAATATCTCCTCAGACTGCTACCCAAAGGCACCCATGATTACAGTAAATTTATTCGGCCATCAGAATTGTGCAATTGGGTCAGAGATGCAGGACTAGAATTACAAGCAATGACGGGAATGACGTATAACCCATTCACAAAACATTACCGTCTAAACGAGAAAGACGTTGATGTTAATTATATGATTTATGCTCAAAAGCCACTTTAAATAAAAGTAATTAATTTCAATAAGATAAACCACATTCGGCACAAACATGTTATCAAAGCCCTCGCCATTTAAAGCTGTTCTATTTGATCTTGATGGCACACTACTCGACACTGCCCCAGATTTCTTAACATCCACCAACTTGCTCCTCGAAAAAAGAGGCTTGCCCTTAATAGACGAAGAAAATATTCGCTGGCTTGTTAGCCATGGGTCTGCCGGAATCATCCGAAATGTATTTGATATGGATGAAACACACCCAAATTTTGAGCCGACCAGACAAGAATTACTGACTTTTTATAAGGACAATTTGGCTGATAAAACACAACCTTTTAAAGGTATCGAATCATTACTTTTGGAGCTTGAACAACAACAGATTCCATGGGGCATTGTCACCAATAAACCTGAGTTTTACACCCTGGCAATATTGGAACAATTACCACTATCACCTACTCCAGCAACAATAATTTGCCCTGATCACGTAACAAAAACAAAGCCCGACCCTGAATCCATTGTCTTAGCCTGCATGGAACTTGGTGTTAAACCAGAAGAGACCGTATACATAGGCGATCACCTTAGGGATATTCAAGCGGGATTGAATGCTGGAACAACGACGATAGCTGCCGCCTACGGGTATATTGATGATATTGAAGACCCAATAAGCTGGGGAGCTCACCATACAGTATCTTGTGCAACCCAACTTCAAAGCCTGATTTTCACAAGCTAACACAGCCACTTAAAACCAGAACATGTAGTTACAACTTTTTCTCCCAGAACAAGAGACAAGCGGAACCAAAAAAATATGAGCAATATCGACCAAACCAATACAGTTAAAAATTATAGTGCACCCAAAGAGTTACTATCAGGAAGAGTAATTGCAGTAACGGGCGCCGGGAGCGGTATTGGGGCAGTAGCAGCAAAAACATTTGCAGCATATGGCGCCACAGTTATTTTAATTGGTCGCACAGTTCAAAAACTGGAACAGGTCTACGATGCAATTGAAACTGCTGGCGGGGCTCAACCTGCCATCTACCCTATTTGCCTCGAAGGTGCCGCAAAAAAAGATTACGAAGATATGCGCGACCGCCTAGAGGAAACTTTTGGGCGTCTCGACGGGTTACTGCATAACGCAGGGGTGCTAGGGCAACGCACACCCATTGCCAATTACAAACTAAGTACCTGGCAAAAAGTGATGCAAGTGAATGTGACCGCTGAATTTATGATGACCCAGGCACTATTGCCTTTGCTGGAAAAGTCTGACAACGCTTCTTTGATCTTTACCACATCTGGCGTCGGCAGGATTGGCAAACCCTACTGGGGAGCCTATGCAGTATCAAAGTTTGCTACAGAAGGCTTTGCTCAAGTCTTAGCCAATGAACTCGATGAAACCAGTAATATTAGAGTTAACTGTATTAATCCCGGCCCTACCAGAACTCAAATGAGGGCTACTGCTTATCCGGCAGAAAATCCATCATCAGTAAAAACACCCGAAGATATTATGCCGATTTACTTATACCTTATGGGTGATGATAGCAAAGGAATTACCGGACAATCATTAGATGCACAATGAATCAGACACACAATAAAAAAGCCCGCTTTTAATGCGGGCTTTTTTCTAAGCACTAATAGCTAAAAAGTCTTCACACGGCTCTATTACAATAGAACTTAGTGAAGATACTCTAAACTATTTTGAGCCGCCTGAACGCAACCTTTTTAATTGACGATCACGGCGCTTTTTATCATCAACAGATAAGTTTTTCTTCTTCTTTGGAACAGACATCTTCACGCTGGCCAACAAGTCATTAAGAGGCTTTTCATCTAACTCTACCCATTGACCTCGTCGAGCATAGGAAGGAAGAAATATAGGGCCAAAACGCACTCTCTTTAAGCGGTTTACTTCAACGTTTTGGGATTCCCATAAACGCCTAACCTCACGATTACGACCCTCCATTAGTGCAACGGTATACCACCCGTTGGTCCCGACTCTCTCCCCCGGCACAATATCACTAAACCGAGCAAGACCATCCTCAAGTAATATGCCGTCACGTAGGCGCTGCAACATATCATCATCTACAGCGCCATGAACACGTACGAGATATTCTCGATCAATCTCCGACGATGGATGCATTAGTTTATTGGCCAAGTCACCATTATTAGTGAACATCAACAATCCTGACGTACTAATATCCAAACGGCCAACAGCAATCCAGCGCTCCCCTTTTAAGTTAGGAAGACTATCGAACACAGTCTTCCTACCTTCCGGGTCAGACCGTGTGCAGACTTCACCCTCGGGCTTGTTGTACAGCAATACTCTTATACGCTGCTCAGATGCGGCAAGTCGAGCAGGCTTTCCATCAACAAAAACCGTATCATCTGCTGAAGCTCTATCCCCGAGTTTTGCTACTTTTCCATTAACACTAACACGCCCATCACTGATCCAGCATTCAAGCTCTCTACGCGAACCATAACCAGCTGCGGCTAACATTTTTTGTAATTTTTCAGACATCAGTTTCTAAGTCTCAGGGGATTCTTCACCAGAAGAATCCATAGGTTTTAATTGAGACTCATCGAAAGAGCCACCTTCTGCTACAGACTGCACGATTTCAGGTTGTTCCGCTTCACCTTCTTCAATATCACTCTGTACTTCTTCATCACCGTCTACATTTGCTACCAACTGTTGAGCAACATCGAGAGCTAATTCTGGATTAATTTCTTCAATATCTTTTATCTCATTTAAGGCAGGAAGTTGCTCCAAGCTTTTCAGGCTAAAATAGTCCAAAAATTGTTTTGTTGTGGCGTAAAGCGCGGGCCGACCAGGTACATCACGATGCCCCACAACCCTTACCCATTCACGCTCTAACAAAGATTTAATAATTTCAGAGCTGACCGATACTCCTCGAATTTCTTCGATATCACCCCGTGTAATAGGTTGTCGGTAAGCAATCAAGGCCAAGGTTTCCAAAAGTGCGCGGGAATATTTTTTTGGTTTTTCATCCCAAAGTTTATTTACCCATTGAGAAAGCTCTTGCCTAACCTGAAAGCGATATCCACTACCCGTCTGCTTTAACTCAAACCCACGGTCTGTACAATCTACAGCAATATCTTCTAGTACGGCCTTAATTTGGTCTCGAGCGGGCCTGCTTTCTTCAACAGTGTCATCTTTATTTACAGCTTCTTCAGCGTTGCTTTCTTTAACAACTTGCCCTTTGGCCAGCGATCGCCCTAACAAATCTTCATCAAACAGCTTTTCTAACTGGTTAAGGTCTAACGAGCGCCCCGCTGCTAGCAAAGCACCCTCGACAATCATTTTTAGCTGATCATTTTCCATACTTAACACCTGCTGATGAAAAACTTAAGACTGCGCTTTAACGTGGATAGGGCCATAGGGCTCACTTTGAACAATTTCCACTAACGATTCTTTAATTAATTCCATAATGGCTAAAAAGGTAACAACAACACCAATCTTACCTTCACTGAGTCTGAACAAACTCACAAAAGGCACAAACTGCTTACCCGAAAGAGTACTCAAGACCTGGGACATACGCTCACGGGTAGAGAGGCGTTCTAATTCTACCTTGTGGCTTTCAAACATCTCTGCACGATGCAACACATTTGACAGGGCTAGTAATACTTCTTGCATTGTGACATCTGGTTGCGGTCTTTCCTTATGGCGGTCTGGCTCTTTAGCCGTTGCAACAAAAACATCTCGCCCCAACCGCGGTAACTCATCAATATCTTCTGCGGCCTTTTTAAAACGTTCGTATTCCTGGAGCCGACGAATTAACTCTGCGCGGGGATCATCCTCATCCTCCTCTACAGCCTGCCTGGGTAACAGCATTCTGGATTTAATTTCTGCCAGCATTGCTGCCATTAACAAATATTCTGCAGCTAGCTCAAATTGCATCGCTTTCATCATATCGATATAACCCATATATTGGCGGGTTATTTCTGCGACATTAATTTCCAAAATATCAAGGTTTTGCCGCTTAATCATATAGAGCAATAAGTCTAAAGGGCCTTCAAAAGCTTCGAGGAATACTTCAAGTGCTTCAGGCGGTATGTAGAGATCTTTTGGTAATTCGGTGACTTCTTTACCCATCACCACGGCAAAAGGCATTTCTTCCTGCATAGGATGAACTGGGCTGTTGTTATCGCTTACACCCTGAGACATAGAGCTAACTCCTCTATCAACCCCAGCATCAGCCTCTGAGGCAACCTCTGTCGTTGATATAGTGGAGCTATTTTGAGACAAATCAGTCATACCCTTTGAAGTAATTACAACTTACACGAAAGCAGAATCGTTAAGCCAACATTATACTGTGATTAACTTATACAACCAGCAATGCCCACTTAAGCCATGAAGTCTTCAAACTCACCCATACCCTGTCGAATAATGACAGGAGACTGACCACTAAGATCTACCACGGTTGTGGGCTCAAGCCCACAATATCCACCTTCGACAATAAGATCTACATGATGCTCTAACATATCACGAATATCATAGGGGTCCGTAAGTGGGTACTCATCCCCAGGCATGATCAAGGTCACACTCATAATCGGTTCACCCAGGTCCTCCAAGAGAGCTAAAGTAATTGGATTTTCAGGCACTCTAAGGCCAATAGTTTTTCGCTTCGGATGCATCAACCGACGCGGTACTTCAGATGTTGCCTCAAGAATAAAGGTATAGGGTCCAGGCGTATGTGCCTTAAGAGACCGATACAGTTGATTGTCGACCTTTGCATATACCGCGAGCTCTGAAAGATCACGACACATTAAAGTAAAGTTGTGGTTTTTATCAAGCTGCCTAATTTGGCGAATTTTATCCAGTGCTTTCTTATCGCCGACATGACAACCAAGCGCATAGGCTGAATCAGTAGGATAGACAATTATCCCACCCTTTTTAACAATTTCAGAAGCTTGACGCACCAAACGATGCTGGGGGTTGTCGGGGTGAATGGAGAAAAACTGGCTCATAGTGATCTTTCGCTGATTTTAAACAGCAATTATCACATATAAGTTTTTAAGGAAAAGGAAAAACTTAAACTAATGCTTTCTGGTGAAGAAATTTCTCTTCAAATTCAGCCACAGGAAGCGGCTTACTGAAATAATAACCCTGGCACGTATCACAACCCAGTTTCTGCAATATATGATATTGCTCAATGGTTTCAACCCCTTCAGCAACAGTTTCTAAACCCATGCTTGATGCCAATGCAACAACACCCGTTACAATTGCCATATCATTTTCATCTGTGTCTAAATCACGAATAAACATTCGATCAATCTTGAGTACATCAACGGGCAAACGCTTAAGGTAGTTTAATGATGAGAAACCGCTACCGAAATCATCAATAGCCAGGGTTAAGCCCATTTCCCTCATGGCATTGAGCTCACCTTCCAACTCTTCAGGGTTTTCCATCAGAGTACTTTCTGTGATTTCCAACTCAAGCATATTAGGGGCAATATCATATTGCTCAATCATATGACGTAGTTTTTCGTTGAAGCCATCCACTTGAATGTCTTTACTCGACATATTAACGGCAACTTTTAGATTATGCCCCGCATCATTCCATCGCTTTAATTGCTGACAAGCATCCTCAAGAACCCAGTCACTAACCTGATTGATTAACCCAGACTCTTCTGCCAAAGGAATGAATGTATCGGGTGGTACTAAACCATGGACCGGATGTTGCCATCGAATCAGGGCTTCAGCGCCCATAATTTCACCATTGCTCAAATCAATCTGTGGCTGATAAAACAATACAAGCTGCTTCGCGCCTATAGCGTGACGTAACTCCCGCTCAAGCTCCATGCGGCGAGCAATTTCGTCTTCCATGCCTTGCACATAAAAACAGTAGTCATTACGGTTTTCTTTTGCTCGGAACATTGCTGAATCAGCATGCTTCATTAGTGTACTGATATCCTGGCCATCATCAGGGAACATTGATATGCCAATACTTGTCGTCACAAACATTTTTTGTTGAAGGAAAGCAAATGGCTGGCCTAATGTGTCACAGATTTTAGCTGCAATTTTCGACACAACTTCTTTACCAGCAACACCTTCGAGTACTACGGTAAATTCGTCACCACCCAAACGAGCTATAAAATCCTGATTCCTAACACAACGACCAATTCGTTCAGCTACAGCTTTCAGCAAGAGGTCGCCAGCATCGTGCCCCAAGGTGTCATTAATTAATTTAAAGCGGTCTAAATCTAGGAATAAAATAGCAATTTTTTTATCTTCAATTTGTGCACGGTTAACCATTACCCGTAATTGCTGCATCAAATTGGTTCGATTAGGCAAGCCCGTTAATGGGTCGTGGTAGGCCAGCTTTTTAACGTGCTGCTCTACCTTGTTAGCTTGAATCAGGCGGGAAACGCGCTGCTTTAATACAGCAAAGTGGATTGGTTTAGGAATAAAGTCTGTTGCACCAGATGCAAATGCTTTAACTATCGATTCCTCATTATCTAGCGCTGTAATCATTAATACTGGTGTATCAGTTCCTCCCGGTAACGAGCGAATGCGCTCGCAGGCAGTAAAACCATCAACTTCTGGCATCATGGCATCCATCAGCACCAAATCTGGCATGCTTCTCTGACACATAGAAATTGCCTGCATGCCATTACCAGCTTCTTCTATCTGATAATCTTCTGCTACAAATACATTTTTCAAGGCAAGGCGCATAGACCTGTCATCGTCCACTATTAACAAACGATGGCCATCCTTTCTTTCTTTTCCACCTACCTCACTTGTCACATCCTGACTTACAACATACTCCTCAAGGCTTTTTCTCAAACGTACAAAAGCTGCCAAAAGCTGCTCACATAAAGACTGTGTTCCTGAGAGATTTTCTGCTTCACCTTTATCCTCAATGAGCTTGGAAAATTCTGTAACCTGCTTTGCACCAAAATTAGAGGCACTTCCCTTCACGGTATGAGCCAGCTCACGAACCTGCTTGGCATCACCGTCTGCAATAGCATGTCGTAGAGATTCGATATAGACCGGCGTATCTTCAATGAAGGCTTCAATCATCGAGACAACAACTTCACCAACATTATTTTTTAATTCCTGAAGAACTAAAGGATCGTAGTTAGCCCCCGTAATATCAACTTCCGGTTGATTCGCAGCCAGATCAAAACCACCCTCTGCTAAATCTTCTATCTGGGTAGGTAAATCCCTTGGCACCCACTTTAATAATGCCTCTGTTAATTCATCAATACGTAAAGGTTTAGAAAGGAAATCGTCCATCCCAACACTCATGCATCGTTCTACTTCGACCTGAGTGTTATTTGCTGTCATCGCAATAATTGGGACACTATTTTCTATCTCCTCTCCGTCTCCACCTTCATACATCCTAATTTGGCGGGTAGCATCATAGCCATTTACAACAGGCATATAACAATCCATCAGCACTGCATCAAAGCGATTTCTAATAACAGCTTCTACTGCCTCTTTACCAGTTGATGCTATTTCACATGTGCAACCCATTCTCTCCAACATCCCTACCGCAACTTGCTGATTTGCTCGATTATCATCAACAACTAGGATTTTTCGGGGGCGACTATAAAGCTGCTCAATAGTATTAGTCGGTTTTTTCGGCTCGTCATTCTCTCCCAACTTAAGTAGATGTGTACCCAAGACGGCCCTTAATTCTTTAGATTTAAGAGGCTTATTTAAATGAATGACATTAGATTCATAATTCTGGCTATCTGCCACCCAGGGGTTACTGAGCAGTAAAATTAATGTGTGCTTTAGGGCTTCTTCTTCTCTGGTAATTTTCAGAAAGTCAGTTCCTTTTAAACCCGGCATATCCTCATCAACAATCAATAAATTTAGCTGATTATTTGCCGCCGACATAGCCCTTATAAAACCCAGAGCATTGATACCTTCATCAAAAACTGAACAGGTTGCACCCAATATATCTAGTTGCTGTGCACCAAATTCACGAACAATATGGCTATCGTCAACCAATACAGCATTTAGCCCAGTCAATACTGATGCCATGCTGTCGCTAGGGACAGAGATATTTCTTCTTGGTGTTGGAACGGTAAAACAGAATGAACTACCTTTTCCAGGCTCACTCGATACAGTAATTTCTCCACCCATTAGGTCTACTATCTGCTTACTAATAGCGAGCCCCAGACCTGTGCCTTCATACTCTTTTGTGCTTGAAGAATCTGCTTGAGTAAAAGCTTCAAAAATTCGTTTTTGGTCTTCCTCAGAGATACCAATGCCACAATCACGTACTTCAAACCGAACCAACACTTCTTCTTCAGAATTTTGTTTATTCTCTGACAATGCCTCATTATTTGAAGTACTGTTATTTGAAGCTCCTTCAACAACATCAATATGAATAGATACTTCACCTATATCTGTAAACTTAATGGCATTTCCAACCAAGTTTATAAGTACTTGTCTAAGCCGTGATGGATCCGAATGGATCACTCTAGGAACGGTATCATCCAGCAGATACCCAAAATCTAACTTTTTCTTAAGCGCCTGGTTTGATAGCAAATTGATAACATCATCCAATAACTCTTGGATATAACAATCTTCCTTAACAATAGAAGTGTTACTGGCATCATTCTCTGAGAAATTTAAAATATCATCGATCAGCTCCAGTAAATTCTCACCGGATGTTTTTGCTGTTTCTACATACTCAGTCTGCTTTGGGGTTAACCCCATGTTCATTAACAGATCTAACATCCCCAAAACGGCATTCATTGGGGTTCTTAATTCGTGGGTTACATTTGCTGCAAACTCACCTTTAACTCGGGCAGATTCAAGTGCCGCTGCCATCGCATGCATTAAATCACGTTGACGGCTCTCAAGAACTTCCATCATAGAATTGAAGGCATGCTGCATTTCTGTAATATCGACCGGACCACCCACTTCAGCCCGAACTATTGAATCGCCCTCTTCTGCCTGCTTCATGGTTGCGGACAATCTTTCCAAAGGGTTTGTCAAACGGCGAGAAATTGCCAATAACAACAGTAATAGTGCGACAGCAACAATCATGGAAATAACCAGATTGCCGTTTAAAATACTTTTTTCCATCAAGACAACAGTATCTTTACCGATCCTGACGGTGATATAACCTAATATTTCCTGCTGTTCTGCTTCCTCCTCATAGAGCTCGCCCCATACGTTATCTTGAGACTCTCCCGCAGTTACCGGGGATGAAAAAACCCAATACTTTTCATCCTCATTAACCATTTCTCCAACATCTGGTGTATACATCTTCACTTCATCGGTTACCTCACCACCTGCATGAAGCACTGCACCAGTTTCTGTTGCAATTAATATTGTTTTAACACCAGGGAAGTTCAAAGCACGTAAAACCAATTCTTTGGCACTTTCTTTGCTCTGATACAATAATGCCAATTCACTTTGCTTAGCTAATGAACTGGTTACTTGAAGGCCTTGTTGGATTTCTCGATCCCGAACAATCTGGCTAGAAATATTACTCACCGCCAAAGAAGTAATAAGAGCCATAACAAAAATACCCAAAACAAAAATCAAGCTTAACTGGTGCCTAAACTTCAGTTTTTGAGTTTTTCTGTAAGATTTACTTAAGGGCTTTTTGTCCAAGTTATTCGACACTTACATCACCTTGCTGGTAATAATAAATTAACGTTTTCTTTCATTTCTTTTGAAAGAGAAATGCCAAGGTGATTGCTTGTTCTTTCATTCACAGCCAATAGCGTATCTTTTAGAGTTTTCATGCCTGTCTCAGCTGAGCCCTCTAAAACGTCATTAGCCAACTGCCCTAAACTTGCCCCCATACTTTTGTTATCAGGGTAAACTGCAAACAAGGCTCCATGCTTCACATGCATAGGGTTTGAGGAAAAAACTATTAAATTTTTACTCCATGCCGCATCTAACAATAATGACAAGATGGCACTATTAACATACGAACCATCTTGTAAAATCCAGACAGCATCATTTTCTTTAGCCTCATCAATTAATCGCGCATAAATATTTGCAGCCTCACGAAGATCTCCACTTTCATGAACAACCAACTCCTTGCCAATCGAGGTTAAATAGCTGCTAGCGCCGTCTAATTGTAAATCTGGACCTTTCGATTTTTTAACAACATGAATTCGGCCAACGGAAGGAGACAATAATGCCAAATTATCCAGTATAATTTTTGGATCTGGAATCATAGATATCCCGGGGTAATCATATTGTTGATTACTTACGGCACCAAGTACTATAGGAATTTTACTATCGACTTTTTCCAGGCTGGACAGGCTACTTTTACCAAGAGCCAAAACAACATCAGGAGTTTTTCGATTTAATGATTTATTGGCTGAACGCTTTTCACTAACAGCTTCAGAACTAGCCTTACCCTTAAACCCTTCCTCGGCTCCAGAAGAAATATCTTTAAAGACTTTAGAAAAAGGAGCTCGAACATCTGGATATAAAACTAATAACTCTGCTGAACTCACACTACACAAAGGTGCAGCTCCCAGCATGAGAAAAACTATCAACCCACAAGTCGATAGTTTATTTTTTATTGAAAATAGAACTTTCATCATCCCTGCATTCCATTACAGATTGATTACTACAGAACTTAGTAGTGATAACGTATTTCACCCAGAATCTGCTGACCTGCTAGTGGCAGATCATCTTCAATAGGAACAGGGAAACCAACCCCACCCGCAAGGCTAGGCTCACGTGCATCTTCGTCAAAGAGGTTTTTGACGATTAAAGCAACGTCAATATGATCCCACAACGATTTACGCCTTATCGTTAAATCAACAAGCGCATAGTTATCTACATCTGAACGAGAATCGTTTGCTCCTGACGCTCGATTACGATCCATAACCCAATTAGCCTGAACATTAACATTCCACAATTCAGCAGGCTGCCAATTTGCCTCCATATACAACTGCTTCTCTGGGGAATAGGCAGCATCCGCATCAAGGTTTTTATCTTCAGATTTTTGCCAAGAAAAATTGCTCGTAAGCTCTAAATCACGCAATGCCTGCCATGTCACCTCAAACTCAAGACCATGGCCAGTTTGCTCTCCGGCATTTTGTGCTTGAGCTTCACCAAACGGACCAGAACCAGGCACAAACTGAATAATATCTTCCCACTCGTAATAGAACAGATTCAAATTAAAGACCAGATCGTGAACGGGACGATAGTCAAATGCCAGTTCATAACTTTTTAATTCTTCAGGGTCTAACTCTGAGTTTCCCAAAACTAAATTATTATTTTTTGCCCTTTGTTGTGCAAAAGATGGTGCTCTAAAAGCTTCACCATAAAGTAATTTAGTCGTTAGGTTTCTAGTAGTAGACCAAACTACTGCTAGGCGCGGATTTACCGTATCACCAAAGTCAGAATAATGGTCATACCGCACCCCAGCCGTTAACTCCCAATCATTTAAAAACTGCCAAACATCTTGAATAAAAACATAGGAGTTTTCGCGCTTACCTTCTGTCAAAAAGACATATGGGGTATCTGTCACATCAACAATAGGATCACCAGGAACTAACTGAGCATCAGTGTCCGGATCAAACCCAAAGTTCTTTGTCTCTTTTACTTCGTATAGATCACCATGGTAATACCCAGTCCCAAAACCTATTTCATGCCGGTCTATTCCAGTATAAAAACTAGAAAAGTTAAACCGGGTATGTCTTTCTTTTACTTCAGGGTTTCCTATTACTCCATCAGTAAACGGCACAAAACCACCTAAATTTGGCACGATTGCACCCGCTGGAAACAGCATTAAATTTCCATTTACTTCTTGGCTTGTTTGTAAATAACTTGTTTGAATTTTTACCGCTAAATTTTCTGTAAATTCTTTATTTTCATAGGTTAAATCTACATTTAATCTATCGCTGGCAAAGTTGTTATCTTCAGCCAATGCCTGTGCTGATCCAGCACCATCACCTGCATCATCTCTAATTTGTGCGCCCGCCCTCAGCTTCAGGTTTTTATAAGCAAGTTCTAAACGTGCATCTAAATTTTTTCTTTCCAAATTCACTGAACCGGGAGCCAACGACACATCTGGACCAAAAATATCTAAATTTGTTTGTTGGTCAGATGTTATTTTTTCGTCAAAACCATCTGTTTTATGGCTTTCTATCGCACCAAAGTACTTCAACTCTCCGACTGAACCGCCGCCCGTCAACCAATAATCTTTCGTATTGTGTGTGCCATAGCGCACACCTGCTTCAAAACTCTTTTTGCCATCAGCTTCCATCGTGACAATATTTATCACACCAGCAAAAGCATCTGCGCCATAAAGCGCTGAACCAGGGCCACGAATAACCTCGATTTTTTTGATAGCTTGGACCGGCATTCCACCCCAAACCAGGTTTCTATCCCCCTGAAATAAATTAGTGATAGGTGTGCCATTAATCAACATTAAAACTTGAGGATTGTATTGAGCACTAATACCGCGAAAGGTATACACAGGATTATAACCTGCTGCATCTCTCGCAACATGCAGACCAGGAACAGTTTCTAAAATTTCATCGATATCAGTAGCACCTATCTGCTCTATATCGTTGGCGGTTAAAACTGATACTACTGCCGGGGCTTTATGCAAAGGTTGTTCAACACCAGTAGCAATGCTGATGAATTCTTCACCGCCATAAAGAGCCATCAGGTCGTCTTCGGCACTATCTTCATAGGCTAAGGTGTTTGTACAGCCCAATAATATCGGCAATATGACTAAATATTTATTATTCATTTCTGTTTCCCCCAAACTCTACATTCTTCTATCCCCTCATAATTCACTCTAGATACACGAAGAGGAAAAAAAGCACCTTCAGGTTTATCTAACGCATCGATATAACAAGGAATGACGCCTGCAGTAAAAGTAAGTGTTGCAATGTGATAGAGCTCTTTTGCAGTTATCCCTTCATCTGCGAGTAAACCAGCGACAACACCAGAAGCGTTGATTCGATATTTAAGTCGAGAATTAGCCAAGTATTCATCAACAGCAAATGCTAATTTAGTATATTCTCCATCGCCAGCACCCATTGATCGTGCAAAGTCTAATAGAGGTTCAACGCGCTCATCTTGATCGACAACTGGTCGACCATAACCATAGATCCCTCGGTATTTTTTTACTTCAGACTTCACCACATCTTCCAAACATTGCCCCTCAGCTATTTTTTTAGATGTTCGATATAAAAAATCAGATACACCTTGTATTGGCTTAAGGCCATAAATTGTGGCTTCAGAAATAGCCAGAGCTCCAGCAGAGCCCAAAACTCCAGTAGATCTAGTTGTTGCACATAATGCTGCAATTCGGTTATTCCATAACCTAGGGTCGGGAAAACTCGTACAAATTAACCACATTCCTTCAATTAAACGAGCCACACGGGGTGAACGTTTCCCCGTAATACCAAATAACAAGTATTCAACCCAGCGATCATTATTTAACTCTGTTAAAACATTTTTTCCGCGTAAAATAACTTTTTCACCAGGAAACCACCCGCCCATTGAGGTTTCCCAATTATCTTCATACTTTTCTAGCATTTCATTTCTATCCACAAATCACTCCTGCTCTCCAGTTGAGTGATATTCCTGTAATTTTAATCCCTCACTAAAGAATGGGTACCTTCGCCATCCTAATTGCTCTTGTTCTAGAGCATGAACTGCAGCGCCAGGTAACCGCAAAAGTAGAAATAACATTTCAGCCTGATTTGGATTTAGCCCCAAGTCATAAAAAACTGTTGCAGCAATACCTGACATAGCCAGCGGACATTCCGCAAACTCTTCTAGATCCAGTCTATTAGCTTGCAACCACTTCAATTTCTCACTTACTCCAACTTCTGCTAAATATGCCAAAACCTGTTTTACTGGCAATGTACAACTAGCGCCACTTGGATCAAAGCCTGGCGCATGCTCCATAGGCACCCAAACATCTGCTCGTTCTTCTACAGGAGGTTCTTTTATCATTTGCTCCCAAGCATTAATATCCGTGCCACACTGCTCCCAGTATTTGACCATGTTATAAATTTCACGGCCTCCACCAAGATTCCCAGCACCTACGGCTAAGGCTGCTATTAATGCAGAGGCATGCGTAGAACCACCTGCACCAGCATTCATTGCTCCACGTACACTATGATCGCGTATTCCTGGGTTAGCCAGTGCAATAGATAGTCCCTCCAAAAGCTTTGCTTGATTTTGCGATGGAGGTTCCAATTTGAAGAGTAAGTACAGATATTCGATATAACTGGCTTTACCTAACAAATCACCGTAGACATCAAAGCCGGAGCAATAACAAACCTTTGCTGCGAAAGGATTATCATCTTCAGGAATTTCCTTCCATATTTTAGTTGTAATAGTTTCTTGCTTGCTAGGAGTAGTCATTTTTCTGAAGAAAGTACCTCTGTACGAACACCAATAGGGGGTATCTCATCAACATCAATACGAACATCAAGCACTGTAGGCCCTTTTCTGCTACATATTTTTTTAATATCAAGTGCCAATAAATCTTCAGGTGAATGAACAACATGTCCTTCAGCACCCATTGCTTTTGCGAAGGAAGCAAAATTCGTTTTAGGAAGGTCTACGCCGATCTCCTCAGCACCAGTCATTCTCTGGCCATGCTTAACCATGCCATAACCACTATCATTAAGAATCACAAAAACAACAGGGAGCTGCTCTTGTATAGCAACTGTTATTTCTTGCCCATTCATCAAAATACTTCCATCACCCGTAATACAGACTACTGGGTTCCCTTTTTGTACTAATGCTGTACCAATAGCACTACCAATAGCCCACCCCATAGAAGCAAAGTCTAAAGCGGCCCTAAACACACCACCTCTAGCGTTTCTCTTACCAGCCATACGCCTATCATAGGGATGCAAATAATGAGTAGCCCAAGCAAAACTAGCACCTGTATCTGCCAAATAATGAGTATTAGGAGGAAATATTGTAGATAACTCTTTCATCAACCGCTGAGGTTTTATAGGTGTTGCATCAGATAAATAGCCATCCATATCATCCAATAAAAAGTGATGTTGAGGCTTACCATCGGACTGGACAACTGGCTCTACTGATCCTCCAACCACAGCTTTAATATTTACTTTGGGATCAGATTCATAGCGTTTTACTAATTTGTCGAAAATACTAGGCAAATGGCCCCGAACATGCAGTTTAGCCATCGGCGTTCGCGTAAAGTTAGCTTCTGCAGACTCAACATGAATCAGGCGTTTTGTTAATAGTGAAGCCGTATCCCAACCATCGCTAGCCCATTCTCCCAAACTGGTACCAATTGCTACAACTAAATCCACACTGGGATCAGAAAGCAAATCTCTAGCACTTTTGTGTCCTGCAAACCCTATAACTCCCCTAAAAAGAGGATGATAAGGACTAACTAAACCCTTTCCATGCGGAGTGACCAACAGCTTAGCGTCAAGGTCAACGGCCAAACTTAATATACTACCTACAGCCTCGCTGGCTTCATCGCCAATTAGAAAAACAGGCTTATTTGATTTAGATAAATCATCGTATAAAGTGTCCACCGCCACGTCATCTACCAATGACGGCTTATCTAAAAGATTTCTGAGGTCATAACTAGTAGTTTTTGCCCCCCATTGCGACCGCATAACATCTAAAGGTACGCTTAAATGCACTGGACCCGCGGGAGACTGGAAGGCTGTCATAATGGCTGATGCCAATTTATTTTCAAATTGGGCCACATGTGAAATCAGAGTGTTATAGCGCGTACAATACTCAAATAAACCAACGGTATTTATACCCGTACATGATGACTCTTGAAAAGCCCCACGCCCAAAAGTAGAAAGTGCTGTTTGAGCAGTAATAACTAACATGGGCACATTATTTTCATAAGCAGAGGCAACCCCAGTAATTAAATTGGTTGCTCCTGGCCCTGTGGTAGCACAACAAACGCCTAGCTTTCCGCTGTTTCGTGCATAACCATCAGCCATGAATGCTGCGCCTGTTTCGTGTCTGGCAACAATAGCTCTTGGGCCGCCTCGCCTTTCACTTCGCGCTAAAGCGTTATAAAGCGGCTCAATGGCTCCACCTGGAATACCAAACACATATTCAACTCCAAGTTGCTCGAGATATGAAACCAGCAAGTCGCCTAACTCGGCTTCTATTTCTGCTGAATGTCCGGTCCCTGGCTCAAACTTAACAACGTCCATAATTTTTTCCCAAAAAAATCAATAAGTTATGGAGACTTCTTAAATCTGTTGTGACACTTTCGCCATTATTGCCTTATTTTAATAGGAATTTCAACTTTTTGATTTTGAATCTGAGATATATAACCAAAGAAAATATTACTCCTGCAGCCGCTATTTTCTTGCTCGATTAGTACCCAATGATCACTTACAATGCCCATCAATTTGCAAACAACCTCATACTTAATTAGCCATCGATGAATTCACCCACCCAAACTACGCCACCTTCAAGCAATAAAGGTAACAACGAAAACCAACTGGTTAACTTGGCCTTTAATATCATCATCCCAACGCTGATATTAATGAAGCTTAGCGGTGACGATTACCTGGGAACAAAACTAGCGATCGTAATAGCACTATCATTCCCTCTAATCTATGGGTTAAAAGATTTTCTAACTCAAAGAAAATTTAATTTTTTCTCTATTCTTGGCATTATCAGCATTCTTCTAACCGGAGGAATAAGCCTACTTGAGTTAGATCCTGCTTATATCGCAATTAAAGAAGCCGCTGTCCCTGCACTTTTTGGTATTGCGACTATTATCTCTCTCAAAACACCGTACCCTCTGGTTAAAACTTTTTTATACAATGATAAAATCTTGCAAACTGATCGTATTGCTTCAGCACTGGAAGAAAGGAAAAATAGTCAGCAGTTTGAAAAGTGCCTGGCAAATGCCTCATGGCTGGTAGCAGGCTCCTTCTTTCTTTCCTCTGTTCTCAACTATGTGCTAGCTACAGTACTGATTACCAGCCAGCCTGGAACTGTTGAGTTCAATGAACAGCTTGGGAAAATGACTGCACTAAGTTTCCCTGTTATCGCCATACCAGCCATGTTGGTTCTAATGGGCGCTCTGTTTTATTTATTTAGGGGAATCACCAAATTAACCGGACTTACGCTGGAAGACGTAATCCATCATCACGAAAAAAAGAAGGATTAAGCCGATGTGGTATTCCATTAGCAGTCAGGATGTAGAAAATAGCCTGGAAAAAAGAATGTCAGCAAGGCCCGCACATCTGGCTCGACTGGAGAAACTAAAAGAGCAAGGCAAATTGTTTGTAGCAGGCCCCCACCCTGCCATAGATTCTGAAACCCCTGGTGATGCCGGCTTTACCGGCAGCCTGGTTATTGCAGAATTTGAGTCTCTGGATGCAGCACAGCAGTGGGCAAATGATGATCCTTACCTAACAGCAGGTGTTTACGCCCATGTTACGGTTAAGCCCTTTAAAAAGGTGCTTCCCTAGACATAGAACTGTCTAATTCAGAATAATTGCCTAATGAAGAAAGTATCAATCTAACGTACGATTTAACAACAGTATCAGGTTAATGAGAAAACCATGAGAATCTTTCTAACAGTCGCTTTGTTTTATTGCTTTGCAATATCAGCGCAAGCTCAAACGGTATACATCTCCGATGAATATCGAGTACCACTAAGAAAATCCCCCTGCCCTCGTTGCTCAATTCTGCACAGAGGGATCAAGAGCGGCTCTGCATTAACCTTGGTAGAAACCAATGATGAAGGTTGGAGTCATGTCAAAACTAGAGGTGGAATGGATGGGTGGATGCCCTCACACTATTTACAAAAAGACCTTCCGGCACGTGATCAATTAGCCGCAACAAAAGCCAAGTATGAGAGTTTGCAAAGTAAACACTTGGCTCAAAGCAATGAGCTTAAATCACTGAAACAAGATCATTCACAACTTGTTGCAGAGCTTAAGAACACCCAATCCAGTAGAGATGGAATAAACACTGAACTAAAAAACATTAAAAAAATCTCATCTAATGCTATTTCCATTAATCAACAAAACCGAGAACTTTTGGAAAGAAATGGTATTTTGCAAAGTGAGATTGATATTTTGACTGCAGCTAATGAACGTCTCACAAACAGTGAGCGAAACACATGGTTTTTGTACGGTGTATTTGCTGTAGTAATGGGCGCTGTACTCACCTTAATCATTCCACGCCTAAAACGCCGCAAGCGTTTTTCTGAGTGGGGCTAATCTGAGTGAGGCCATAAAAGCCCGCAACTAGCTATCTAGAGCAGCTTTGATACCACCACATAATCAAACAAGAGATAAATAGATGTTAAAGAAATACTGTACTGCTTTATGTGTAATAGCATTGTCTTTCATGGCACTGCTCTCCCCTTGTTATGCAAAAGCTTCCACTGTACAAATTATGATCAGCACAGATCAGGGGAATATCCAGCTAGAGCTTTATCCAGATAAAGCACCAAAAACAGTGGAAAACTTTTTAACCTACGTAAATGACAAATACTACGATGGGTTAGTGTTTCATCGAGTTATCAAAGGATTCATGGTACAAGCCGGAGCCTTTGATCAGGACCTTAACATTAAAGAACCAAAGGGCGAGCCTGTAGTAAATGAATCATTTAATGGTTTAAAAAATGCAAAAGGGACCGTTGCTATGGCACGAAAAAGTGATCCCAATAGTGCCAAATCACAATTCTACATCAATGTTGTAGATAATTTTTTTCTAGACCCCCGCACTCACAAGCCAGGATACACAGTGTTTGGGCGTGTTATCAATGGTATGGAAGTAGCAGAAAAAATCTCGAAATTACCTACCAAAAAATCAGGCCACATGGCTGATGTACCTGTCGCGCCTGTTCATATTTTAGAGGTCAAGGTCATAAACCAAGACCAAAAATAAAAGCAAAATAGGTAAGTGAGTGTTTAAAACCGCGCTAAGCGTTAACCTGAATAAAATTGCCCTGATTCGCAACTCCCGGGAAGGTGATTACCCCAGTGTTGTGGATCATGCAAAAATCTGCATTG
>JAJFKD010000210.1 GCA_021773405.1 Porticoccus sp. | reverse complement strand
GCCGAAAAATCATTTCGAAGCTTTGTTGCACCGGGTCTTCAGTTGTTGTTTGTGTTGCATGACCGCTGGCCAGGGCTTTTTTAATCAATACCCCTTTGTTGTGTCTATGGCAGTAATCAATAACCGGGACTTCTTGGTCGTATTGCAGGTTCCAGGTGACCATGATGGCATCGGACTGTTCTGCCGCTAACAGTCCGCCTTTTACTGTTTTAGTTGACATGCCGGAGGCTCGAATTTTTCCTTCAGCTTTAAGCTGGGCTAACGCTTCCAACGTGCCGTATTCGCGGATGATTTTTTCGTCATTGCCATCCGAGTGGACTAAAACAATATCAATTATTTCTGTTTTGAGTCGCTTTAGACTCCTTTCCACACTAGAACGGACGTATTCGGGTGAGAAGTCAAAATGCGATTGGCCGGCTTGGAATTCTTCTCCCACCTTGCTGCATATAATCCACTTTTCCCTTTGCCCATTCAGTAAGGTGCCAAGTCGTTCTTCACTATTCCCGTAGGCTGGGGCTGTGTCGATTAGGTTGATACCAAGGTCCTGTGCCAGAGCAAGTAAGTTAGCGGCTTCTCGGTCAGTAGGAATGGTAAAACGGTTAGGGTATTTCACACCCTGGTCTCGCCCCAGTTTTACTGTGCCGAGGCCGAGGATGCTGACATCAATGCCAGTTCTTCCAAAAGGTCGTTTAGGCAGCAAAATTAATCTCCGAAGGCAGTTTGCCAGGGTGTTAAAGCGAGGGGCGGAGTACTTAAAAAGTGTAGGTCTGGTACAGAATCAGAAGAGGCTGTTATCTTTTGTTTCTCTAGTATTTTGATGACTTCATCCGCCAAATTAGGGCATAAGGTCAGTTTGGTTGGCCAGGCCACAATGACATTGGGGCATTCCTTGATTGTGCTGGCAAAGGCTTTATCTGGACGAGCAAAATTTAGCTGTCGTGGTTCGGCTCGATCCACTGGTAGTGTCGCCCATTGTGCTTTAGATAGATCTATCCAAGGCATTAATTCTTTCAGCTCTTTTTTTGCTCCGGCGATAACTTCATCCGATGACAATTCGGCGCCTTTTTCGGCCAGAGAGCCTCCTAGGTACCAGACTTGGCTTGTGTCATCACAGGGATGACTTGAAATAGTGAGCCGAGGCGTGGTTTCTGCTCCCAGGCAATGGCCATAAAACCTATGGGGGTAGTGGTGTTTTACCATCACTTGTTGCAGGGGGCGGCGCTGCATTTTAGTTGATTCGACACCAAGTTCCTGCAAAATAGCTTCGTTACCCTGGCCTGCGGTTAATACGAATTGGCCGGCATTTAAGCGGTAGTCTTGGCCGTCATAGAGAAAATCCAGGGCTACATCGTTATTACTTTGTTTATCGCTATAGTGGTGCCATTGGGTTCTATTCCAGTCAATTTTAAAAATGCGATCACGACAATTGTCAGCTAGTGCTTTTACCACACTGGGGACATCCAGAACCATGTCCACCAGCTTATAGAGGCTGCCTTTAAACTCATTATGTTGGAAGATTTCTGGACGTTCGTTTTTACGGACTTTGGTAATACGGCCTCGTGTAGCTTTGCTGGCCAAAAATGTAGTCATTTTTGATAGCACCCTATTGCTTGACCACATATAAAAATGATTGCTGAGTGTGGTGGCACCTTTCAGATTAACATTACCGTTTCCTTCCATGCAGGCCTGCCAGTGTGCCGGCATATCAGCGATAGCTTCGGAGGCACCAGTCAATGCACCACTTAAGGTATATTTAATACCTCCATGAATCATGCCTTGGCTAGCGATAGTTTGGTCACTCCCTAAAGCATTTTGCTCGAATAAAATGGCATTGTAGCCACTACTTACAAGCCTGTTGAGCAACCACAAACCAGCAATGCCTCCGCCCACAATGGCAATGTCGCAGCTTAAAGAATTGTGTTTGATGGAGGACATTCTAGTTGGGTACCTGAGATTATTCTTTGAAGAAAACCAGGGGCTTAGTATAGCTCGAGTAATGTTTTTATGCTCTCGTGCTCACATGGGAAATGTGTTTTCCTTGCTCTCCTACTATACTTAATACCCTAATTATAAAAATAACTTAGGTAGAAATAACTGCTTGGGTGTAAAAACATAAGGCATTAACGATTTTTATTCTTCGCTTTCTTTATACATTGTCGTTTTATTTAGTGGTGCCATTGGTCATATTAAGATTACTTTGGCGTAGTCGAAAAGCACCAGAATATCGCAAGCGCTGGGGCGAGAGGTTTGGTTTTGTTCCAGCTATCCCCGCTGATCAAAAGGTGATTTGGGTCCATTCTGTCTCCGTCGGCGAGACTATGGCTGCTGTCCCTATGATTAAGCAGCTCCAAGAGCGTTATCCAGAAGCGTTGCTGGCAGTTACAACTATGACGCCGACTGGATCAGAGCGAGTGCAATCGGTTTTTGGTGATAGTGTTTATCATGTTTATGCGCCTTATGATTTGCCTGATGCTTTAGGGAGATTTTTAGCAAAAGTTCACCCCAGTTTACTCATTATCATGGAAACAGAATTATGGCCTAACCTTATTCGCCAATGTCGTCATCATGATATTCCCGTTGTTGTGGCAAATGCCCGGTTGTCTGAAAAATCTGCAAATGGGTATCGAAAGTTTTCTGGATTAACCTCTCCAATGTTAAAAGATATCAGTTGTGTGGCAGCACAACATAAAAATGATGGCGCACGTTTTCTAGCCCTTGGCCTGACCGGAACGCAATTGGAAGTTACGGGTAATATCAAGTTTGATGTCAACTTGGACGATGAGGTAAAAAGCCAGGCTGAATTACTAAAATCACAATGGCGGGGTGAATCCCGGCGCCCTGTTTTTCTTGCCGCCAGTACACACCGTGGTGAAGATCAGATTATTCTAGATAGTTTTGAGCAGATACGCCTTCATTGTCCTGAGCTGTTATTGGTTTTGGTGCCACGTCACCCCGAGCGTTTTGATGAAGTGGCAGAACTCTGTCTTCAAAGAGGCTTTGGGCTATGTCGCCGTAGTTCGGGTGTATCACCATCATTGAATGATCAAGTCTTACTTGGTGACACCATGGGTGAGTTGCTGCTATTTTTTGGGGCTTGTGATATTGCATTTGTAGGGGGTAGTTTGATCCCTGTGGGTGGGCATAATCTGATTGAACCGGCGATATGGGCTGTTCCTGTGCTCAGTGGGCCGCACCTATTTAACTTCTCTGAAGCCTCTAGGTTGCTGCGCGAGGCACAAGGCATGGCCATTTGTGAGGGTGCCGATGCTATTGCTGAGCAGATAGTGGCATTGTTGCAAGATGTTCAAGCAGCGGAGCGTATGGGAAATGCTGCTAAATCAGTTACAGATAATAATCGTGGTGCCTTGGATAAACTCTTTTCTATTATTGAACGCCAGCTTTCGTGACAGTAATTTTTGGGTCTAACCAAACGTTTAGTTGATTAATATCTTCAGGACTTAGCTGCCCCGCGACCTCTTTGAGCCGCAAAAAACTGCCAATGTAGTCGTATCGTGCATTGGCGTAATTGCGGCGAGCCTGAAATAGGCCCCTTTGAGCGATTAACACATCGACAATATTTCGAGTTCCCGCTTCATAGCCTGCCTGAGTGGCTTCCAATGCACTTTCTGCAGAGGTAATGGCTTGTTTTCGAGCCATTACACGGGCTGTATTGGTGAGAACTTGTAAGTGCTGTGATCGGGCTTGTTGAACCGTATTTCTTTTAGTGCCGACATGGTTTTCCTTTGCTTGCGCAAATTGTTGGTAGGCTTGTCGGCGTTGTGCGCTCACCAGCCCACCAGTGAAAATAGGTATATTTAACTCTACACCGACAGAGTGGCCATCCTGATTGGTTTCTGATGGGCTACTAAAAAATTGGTCGGGAGTGGCTATATCTGCTCCCCTAAATTCACTTGATGAACGATTGTCATAATAAGACAGAGAGCCAGTTATTGTAGGCATATGTTCATATTTTTTTGACTGAGCATTATTGTTGGCGGCTTCGCTGGCATGTTTTGCCGCTTGCAAGGCGAAATTATTTTGCAGGGCAAATTGAACCCAGTCTTCACGGTTAAGTGGTTCCGGTTTCTTAATGGGGAAATCTGGCATCAATCCAGCTAATTGTTCATGGGGCTGTCCGGTTAATACAGTCAGCCCTTCAAAAGCGATATCCAGTGCTCCTTTTGCTTCCAAGGTATCGACGGTGGCACTGTCGTAGGTTGCCTGTGCCTCATGAACATCAGTGATAGGTAGCAACCCTACTTCAAAGCGCTCCCGGGTTTGCTCCAATTGCCGTTTAATGGCCTTTTCTTCTGCCAGTGCCGTTTCCAGGTTTTCTCGTTCTCTAAGAACATCAAAATAGCTGTCGGCGCTGCGTAAAATTAATGATTGCTGATCTGCAGAAAATTGTAGCTTTGCTTGTTCGCTAAGCTCTTTACCCTGCTGAAATGAAAACCATGCAGGGAGATCAAAAAGAGGCTGGGATAGGGTGATAGAGTAATTTTTTGCATCACTATCCGTGTGTCCTTTTCGGCCAAACACTGCACTTTGCCCTAATACCTGAGTGGACGAACCTTCATATTCATCTTCTGAGTACTGTCCAACAGCGCTTATCTGTGGCAATAATCCGGCTCGGTTTATGTTTTTGGTTTCAGATCCTGCTAAGAATTGTGCTTTAGCTGCCCTTAACTGGGGGTCATTTTGTAGGGCTAATTCATAGATTTCTGAAAGTGTGTTTGCACCCCAGGATAGGGAGCTCGTCAGGCCCAGAATTAGGCTGCCCAAGGTGATAATGATGTGTTGACGCATGCAGAGTCCTTCCAGTTTTGTTGCTGCAGAGAGTCTATCAGATTTGCTCCTACTGGACAGTGACAAAGGGGCTGTGTAGTGTGGTTTTGATCATGTTGAGCATTTTATGAAGCTTGAATCATTAAAAGCTATCTAGGGGTAATTAATGCTAATAGGTAATAAAAGTGAAATCGTCCAATAAAAAATTTACTGCAAAGGATGTGAAGCTACTTAGCAAGGAAGAAGTGTTCAAAGGCTTCTTTAAAATGGTTCGATTTACCGTGAGCCATAAACTTTTTGCCGGTGGGTGGAGTCAGCCTATTACAAGGGAATTACTTGAGCGTGGTAACTGTGTGGGTGTCTTGTTATATGACCCAGTTAACAAGTTAGTTGGGTTGGTGGAGCAATTTCGTGTTGGTGCTCTTGAGCAAGAAGATGGCCCATGGTTGTATGAAGTGGTAGCCGGCATGGTTGAACCCGGTCAAACATTAGAGAGCGTGGCTCACAGGGAAGTTGAAGAGGAGGCTGGGGTCAAAGATTCAAAATTAATGCCTATTTGTGATTATTGGGTAAGCCCAGGCGGCACGAGTGAACGAATGTATCTGTATTGTGCTTTAACCGATTTGACGGGTTGTGGTGGAAATTTTGGTTTGGAACATGAGGCAGAAGATATTTTGCTACATGTGCTGCCCCAAGGTGACGTATTTACATGGTTTGAACAGGGACAGTTTAATAATGCCGCAACGACAATATGTTTGATGTGGCTGCGTGCAAATTGTGACCATATCGCTGAATCAGTACATTAATGGGCTATATACCATCTTATGCGAAAAAATGTGAACGAGTGCCGTGATTAATCGAGCCAAAATGCGATACAAAGTAGACCTGAGCCGGTACATGGCAGATTGCGATGCTAATTACGTACGTTTGATGAAATTGTTCCCTGAAATGGTACAGGGAGATGAGCGAAAAATTGGCATCCACCATGTAGAAGATAGTGTGCTGACACTCAGTGTGCTGGAGCAAACGCCCTATACGACATTGGTCAAGTTGGGTCAGAAAATAGATCACGAAACGGGACAGAAAAAAAATAGTGATGAGAGCAGTCCTTGGTTTAGATTGCCGGTATTAACGTTGAGGTTATACCACGATGCCAAGATGGCAGAGGTGGTTTGGTATGAAGGGGATAAGAGAGTGTTTCCCCGTTACGAATATCCAAATAAGAGGATGTACCAGAGGGATGAAAAGGCGCAATGGAATCAGTTTCTGGCGGAATGGCTGGCTCACTGCCTTGAGCATGGTTACGACGTTGCTGAGCCCTCTTATGGTGCTGCATCGCAGTAAAGCCGTTGTTGAAAGATGTATAGGTGAATATGGCTATCATATGGCGGGTTGCCAACCGATAGAGGCTTTCAAAAAAGAAGTTATCAAAAAAGTGGCTGTCACATGAGCCCGGCTAACACAAAACAAAAATTTGGTCAGCAGAAATCAAGCGATGAAATTGTGCGTTTGGTTCAGCTGACGGATTGCCATCTAGGGTTAGATTGTGAATTTAACCTCGCTGGTGTTAATACCCACGACACCTTTTCCAAGGTCTTGTCAGCCGTTAGGATAAATAGACCTTCTTCGTATACCTTTGTGACAGGTGATATTGCTTGTGAGGGGGCAGAGGCATCCTATCAGTTGTTTTCCGCAATGATGGCATCTAGTCAGCTGGATTATGGTTGGCTCCCTGGAAATCATGACGATTTTCAGCAAATGCAAAAAACGATTCCACAACCTTTCGTTAAGGCTAAAGAATTTGGTGAATGGGTCGTGATTTCACTGGTTAGCTCGGTGCCCGGTAAGGTCAATGGAGAGCTTTCTGCTTATGAGCTTCAGGAGTTAAGTGATCTGCTGGAGCAATATAAGGATCAATTTATTCTACTGTTTGTACACCACCCACCCGTGGATATTCAGTGTCAATGGCTAGATGAGCAGCGCATATCTAATAGTGAAAAACTGAATGAAGTGATAAGTGTTCATAAAAAGGTAAAAGCTATTTTTACCGGGCATGTCCATCAAGAAAGTGAAACTAACTGGTTTGGCATACCTGTTTTTACAACGCCATCCACATGTTTTCAATTCACTAGCCATAGCGATACTTTTGATATTAGTAATCAGCCACCTGGGTACCGTTGGATTGAACTCTTTCCGGATGGCAGTATAAAAACAGGTGTTGAGCACATTGCCTGCGATGAGCAAAGCATCGATCGTAATTGTATGGGCTATTGAGGGTCTTAGTTGAGGCCTAGGCCATTCAGTTTTTTCGACTTGCTCTTTTAATGTGTGCCATCTTAATTCCCTTTACGTACTTGTTGTTCTCCCATTCTTATTAATCCCGTTATAATGCCAACGCACACAGGGCGTAGACTGAGTTATGGCATTAATCTATATTCATGGTTTTAATAGTTCACCGGCGTCCTTAAAAGCTCAGCAAACCCAAAAATGGCTCGACACACAGTCATTGTCTATTCCATTTGAATG
>JAJFKD010000209.1 GCA_021773405.1 Porticoccus sp. | reverse complement strand
TAGATGCGCTTGCCAGGTTTGTATTTTGGTAATGACTCAGTGGGTATGTCGAGCCGAGAGCCATTAGGGTTTAAAAATTTGAAACTGTGTTGGTAAAGGTAATACCCAGGTTGTAGTGTCCATTCAAAAAATAGCTGTTGGTTTTCTGTGTGTGCGTTAAGTTGATAGGCTTCTTCGACAGGCAGGAATTCAACAGTTTCACCCAGTACGCTAGAACTGCTTGATGATGGAAACAGATCATCCGCAGAAACTAACTCTGTAGTTAGTAGCTGTACAGTCAACAATTGTGCTGTAAATAGCAAAATAGATAAAAAGTTTGAAATCCGTCGGCTGTACATCAGTTTCTTAGTTAAACTCTTTCTTGTTTATGGGTAGGTGCTTATTAAAGCGGGTATTGTGCGCTATCAGTTAGAGACCAGTTTACTACTTGTTCGTTCACATAAAGTGGTATGCCGTTTTTCTATAAATAGTTCTTATTCCGCTAGGAGTTGGTGCTATTGTACGTAGTCGTTTTGCCGGGTGCGAGATCATTTTCTGGTGTTGGTCAGAGTGTTATAGTCGTATCCCTTAATCAGCCATCTAATTCTAGGAGTTTGCAGCTTGTCTTTGAGTAAAAAATTAGTCTTTTTTATTGTTGCCATCACGCTATCGGCATGTGGTGATAACAGTGGTGTGGCAGAAAGTAGTATGACAGTGAGTGATGCCTATATTCGAGGTTTGCCACCTGGACAAACCGTGACAGCTGCATTTATGACGGTAAACAATCATCAAGATAAAGACTGCAAGTTAGTCGGTGCCGCATCTCCTGTCGCCAGTAGTGCTGAAATTCATGAGCATTCACATAAGAATGGCAAGATGTCTATGCGCCGAGTGGATTCTCTTGTTGTTCCCGCAGGGGGCAATGTTAGTTTGGTGCCTGGAGGCTATCATTTGATGATGTTTGGGCTAGAAAGTAGCTTGAAAGAGGGGGAGGAACATACCCTCACACTTTCCTTTGAAGGTTGTGAAGAATTATCAATCGTTGCTCCAGTGCAAAGTGTACTGAATGAAAAGGCTAAATAGGCGGCTAAATGAAGGGATTTGATTGGGTTAAAAGGGCGTCTAGCAAACTGTCTTATCAGGCAGCTGACTTAAAAGATACCCTGGCAGATGAATATACAGCGGAAGAGGGTTCGCCCTGGTTAAAAATAGGCCTAACGGTAATAGGTGTTTATTTGTTACTTGCTTTGCTGTTGGGTTGGTACTGGACCGAAGAGCCCGAGCATTTTGATGTGAATGATAATGCTCTGGCACGGGCTGACCGTGTAGTGGTGGGCAGTACAACTGCGGCAGCTTTGGTTGAAGTGGTTAATGTGCTGTTGGAAAAGCGAGGTGGTTATCTAAGTAATGATATTGCACCTCCCGGCATTTGGTTGGATAACATTCCTAATTGGGAATACGGTGCGTTGATCCAGGTTCGGGATTTCAGCAAAGCAATGCGCGAAGCGTTCAGTCGCTCCCAATCACAATCCACCGAAGACACAGATTTGGCGCTAGCAGAATCGCGCTTTAACTTTGACCACGATAGCTGGATTGTTCCGGCTTCAGAGTCAGAGTATCGCGAAGGGATGTCCTATTTAGAAAATTACCTGACGCGCTTAACCGACGATGACGAGTACGACGCGCAATTTTATGCTCGGGCCGACAATCTACGTTATTGGCTTGGTACGCTGGAAACCCGATTGGGCAGTTTATCCCAGCGATTAAGCGCCAGTGTGGGCCAGCGCAGAATTAATACGGATTTGGCTGGAGATACCGCAAGCCAACAATCCACAGCGACACCTCGAGAAGTACAGGTAAAAACTCCCTGGTTAGAAATTGACGATATTTTTTATGAATCCCGCGGCAGCACCTGGGCCATGATTCATTTCCTCAAAGCAGTTGAAGTGGATTTCGCTGACGTACTGCAAAAGAAAAATGCCCAGAGAAGTTTGCAACAAATTATTCGCGAACTAGAGGCTGCGCAGGAAGCCGTTTACCCACCGATTATTCTCAATGGTAGTGGCTTTGGTTTTGTAGCCAACCACTCACTGGTAATGGCCTCTTATATTAGCCGGGCCAATGCGGCGTTGATTGATTTAAGGGAGTTGTTGTCGCAGGGGTAGGCTAGCAAGGGTCATCAATAATATTTAAAAACCCCCAGTCTGGATAAGGCTGGGGGTTTTTTGATCAGCTTTGCGGCAGTAAAATATCAAGGTTACTCAGGCTTAACTGCAAAGCAGCGAATCAGCTGGCTGATGCTGCTTAGGCTTTTACTCTATCAATTCACACAAGCCGTTGAATACCAGCTCGTCATAGCTGACGATACCAATAACTTGGCCCTTTTCGACTACGGGTGCGTTGGAGAGACCAAACCGGTCAAACAGTCGAGCGCAGTAGCGAACATCTAAATCTGGTTCTACGGAAATAACAGGCTTGGCCATGATTTCGTAAAGATTAACCCGGTCTGGTGCTTTGTCTTTGGCCAGTACTTTTTTGACAATATCCGCAAGTACCACCATACCAAAGGCATCATTTTCGTTGCGTTTTTTGACGATAAGCACGTCGGCCTTGTCATCTTTCATGGCGTCCAGGGCCTGTTTCACTGTGTCCAAGCCGTCCATTTCAATATGTTTTTCGTGCATGACTTCACGGGCTTTAATTACTTTCTTATCCATTACAAAAGCTCCTCTACATCGTGAGTTATTTTTTCTACCTGATGGGCAATACCTACTGCATCTTCGACATCAAGTTGAAAGGCAATTCCAGTACCGGGTGTGGCATCAAATTCACCCACACGGCTAATCTCTTCCAGTATGTGTCTGCTGAGGTGTTCTTCTACCAGGAACACCACCACATCTCGCTGGGTTTCTAGTGATAAACCTAAAAAGGTTTTACTCTTATTTAAACCTTCCCCTCTGGCATTGTTGATCACTGTCGCTCCTGTGGCGCCAGCTTCTCGAGCTGCATCCATCACCACATCGGTTTTGTCATCTTCAACAAATACCACGATCATTTTAAAGTGCATGGTGTTCTCCTGGGTGAAATCTCATTGGTCAGCCTCAGTGGCTGTTTTTCGTTTGGATAACTTTGCTTTGGCTTCGCTAATCTGTGCGTAGGCCATTACTGACATGATTGGAAATAAGCTGGCAAAGGCAATCAGGCCAAAGCCGTCGATAAGTGGATTACGGCCGGGAACTGTTTCAGATAAGCCAAGCCCCAGTGCTGCCACCAGCGGTACGGTGACTGTTGAGGTGGTGAC
Source organism: Porticoccus sp. (assembly GCA_021773405.1). GTDB lineage: Bacteria > Pseudomonadota > Gammaproteobacteria > Pseudomonadales > Porticoccaceae > Porticoccus. The sequence continues at coordinate 4,809 of JAJFKD010000209.1, read as the reverse complement.
ACCCCCGGAATCATAGGCCAGAGGTATAATTAATTTGGGTGCAAATGAGGTTTGAATAACCACAATAATATAGCCGGAAATAATGTACCAATGGATTGGATCACCTACCACAATGCGGTAACACCCCAGAGAAATGCCTACTGCGACGCCAATAGCCACCGACATTCTTAGCCCCCAAACACCGATGGCGCCACCTGAAACTTGATTAGCTTTTATCGCCACGGCAATTAAGGATGGCTCAGCGATCGTTGTGCTTAAACCAATTAAAAAGGCGAACAGGTAAACCCAATAATAATCTTGCCAATTAACACCCTTGGCTAGGTCTACCGCAGCACTGGAGCCGTGAATGAAGGCCGGGTCGGTCAGTTGTTCTGCCATTAAGCGGCCGAGTGGGAATAAGCACCATTCCAATCCAAGTAAAAATAATGAAAGTCCAACCAGAACCCAGACAAATCCAAATAGGATTTGCCCTAGATTAGCTGGTTTTTTTCGAATCACAGCAAACTGGAAGCCAAAAATAATGGCGGCAATGGGAAGGACATCTTTAACTGTGCCCAGGGTGACGTCGATGATTTCTCGTAGGATATCCATTACATCAACATCCCGTAGGCCATCACAAAAATCATGGGAGTTAATGAGGCAAAGGCGATTAACCCAAAGCCATCGACCATAGGGTTTCGGCCTTTAATAGAGGATGCCAAACCAACACCTAGTGCAGTCACCAGCGGTACTGTAATCGTGGAGGTTGTGACGCCACCAGAGTCATAGGCGATCCCGATAATTTCCTTAGGTGCAAACATGGTCATAATCACCACCAGGACATAGCCACCAATAATGATCCATTGGATTGGCCAGCCTTTAATAATTCGAATTACCCCGATAACAATGGCCAGCCCCACTGACAGGGCGACAGTAAACCGAAGTCCATTGGCGTAGGATGATTTCGCTGCTTCAGTAGCCTCGATCATATTGCCATTGGCTGCGACGTTAGCCGCTTCGGCTGCGACAGCAATAAGTGCCGGTTCAGCCACTGTGGTGCCAAACCCAAGGGAGAAGGCAAAAATGAGCAGCCAGATGACACTTCCCTTGCGAGCAAAGGCGTGGGCCATGGTCTCGCCAATAGGAAAGAGCCCTTGTTCTAGGCCGTGAATGAAGAAGGTTAGCCCAAGTACCACAAACAATACGCCCGTGAGTAACTGCGCCACATTGGGTAGGGGCTGTTGTAGTACAAAAAACTGGAAGAACAGAATAACCAGAACAATAGGAAGCAAGTCACGCAGGCTGCCCACCATTGATTTAAGTAATTCTCTAAGAGTATTTGTCACTTAACTACTGCCATTCCTATTGAAAGTCCCTAATCCCAGATTTTGAAATCTAATTTTTTCAGTATATCCATCTCTAATGAGAAAGGTTTTGATCTAGGTAAAAAATTGTGTAGGCAATATAAAAAATTTCTTTCAGTTATGAAAGAAAGCCTTGTCAGCTACCAGGTTTGTCTGAATGAATATTTAAAGAGAAAGCAGAATATCTGGATACTGCTCTTCATTCAGCCTCGGTCCAAACTGGCTCACCACATTTGCTGCAGCCACACTGGCAAAATTACCGGCTTGCTGATAATCATAGCCATGGGTAATGGCATACAAGAATGCGCCTGCAAACATATCGCCGGCACCATTGGTATCGATGGCGGTTACAGGGTGAGATGGAATGGTGTGTAAGCTCTGGCCATCAAACACCAGTGCACCCTTGCTGCCAAGGGTGATGGCGAAGGTGTTAGCTGAATTTTTTAATTCTTCGATGGCATCTTCTAATGTGTTGCTGTCAGTCCAGCCTAATGCTTCGTCTTCATTGCAAAATAGCAGATCAACTTTATTACCCAGCATTTGTTTTAGGCCGTCTTTAAAGAAGGTGACCATGCCAGGGTCTGACAAACTTAGAACGGTTTTGACTTGGTGCTCTTCAGCGATTTCTCTGGCGCGAATGGCCGCCGCACGCCCGGTTTCTGAGGTTACAAGGTAGCCTTCTATGTAGATGTATTCTGATTGGCTGATGGCCTCGGTATTTAGGTTCTCGATAGAAACTGTTTCGCTCACGCCGAGGAAGGTGTTCATGGAGCGTTCAGCGTCGGGTGTAATCAGTACCAAGCACTTGCCGGTCAACCCTTCGACTTGTTCGCCGTTATGGTGATAATCAACACCAGCATTTGAGAGGTCGTTCAGGTAAAATTCCCCATTGTCATCATTGGCGACTTTGCAGGAATAGAATGCATTACCGCCAAAAGCACTAACAGCAATAATGGTATTGGCCGCCGAACCTCCACTGGCTCTTTTTGACGCGGTGAGGTGGTCCTGCAAGTGGTTAATCAGTTCGGTTTGGCGTGCTTCGTCTACCAGAGTCATCAGGCCCTTTTCTACTTGTAGTTGTTGCAGGTCGTGGTCGGTGACTTCGATTTCGGTATCCACCAGCGCTGCGCCGATGCCGTAAACATGATATTTGGCCATAATGAGTCAGGTTCTTGTTTAGGTTGATAGCTGTTTATAGTTTAGAAAGTGGCGGCTATTATCCCTCTGCACTGCACGGAGTCAATCGCATCGTTGTAGCGAATGAAACGGACAAGAGTAGTATGTGGGCGTTCTTTTATTTGAAAACACGCTCCATTAAAAAAATATGATCAGGATAAAGGAAGCCTTTCGGCAAAAAGAGTGGTGAAGGTTGGCTAAAAGAGCGGTAAAGAAAAAATCAGTAAAGGGTAAAGCTAGCGCGAAAAGTAAAGCGAAAAGCCGATCGAAAAAAAGTGCCCCTTCACGGTGGCGCTGGTTTTACCGTTTGTTCGTGTTGGCTGTGGTACTGGGCGTATTGGGTCTTGTTGCCATTGATGCGGTGGTGTATCAAAAATTCACCGGTAAAAAGTGGTCATTGCCTTCCCATGTTTATAGTCGCCCCCTAGAATTGTACCAAGGATTGTCCCTAAGTCGTGAGCAGCTCCAGTGGGAGCTGGAAAGTATGGGTTACCAGCGGGTAAGTTCAGCAAAATCGCCGGGGCAGTACAGTGTATCGAGCCATCGAGTTCAGTTGTTCTCGCGCGGTTTTGATTTTTGGGATGAGACCGAGCCGGCCAAGCTGATGACCTTAAGCTTTGCTGGCAACCAGGTTGTAAGCTTGGTCAATGGCAAAGGTGAGCAAATGCCATTGGCAAGGCTGGAGCCGATGATTATCGGGGGCATTTACCCGGCTCACAAGGAAGACCGGGAGTTGGTGCAGCTGGCCCAATTGCCACTCACACTTCCTCAAGCATTGATCACCGTTGAAGATCAAAATTTCTATCAACATTATGGTGTATCTTTTAGAGGTATTACCCGTGCATTTATCGCTAACCTCAAAGAGCGAAAGTTGGTTCAGGGTGGGAGCACGCTTACCCAGCAGTTGGTTAAGAATTTTTACCTTAATCAGGAGCGGACGTTAACGCGAAAATTATTGGAAGCGGTGATGGCCGTTTTGCTGGAAATACATTTCAGCAAAGATGAAATTCTAGAAACCTATATTAATGAAGTGTATTTGGGGCAGGCTGGTGATCGCGCGATCCATGGCTTTGGTTTAGCCAGCAGTCATTATTTTAGGCAGCCGGTTAAAGAGTTAAAACTACATCAAACTGCGTTGTTGGCAGGCTTGGTCAAAGGCGCGTCTTACTATAACCCCTGGCGCCATCCTGAGCGTGCTCTGACACGTCGAAACCTAGTGTTGGATGTTATGGCTCGAGAGGGGGTGATAACCAAAGCTGAAGCGACTACGGCTAAACGGAAACCTTTAGATGTGGTCCCACCACGGCCCGGTGGCGGCCGCTGGCAATATCCCGCTTACTTGGATCTTGTAAAGCGTCAGTTACGTGAAGATTATGATCACGCAGATTTGCAAACGGAAGGGCTCAGAATTTTTACTAATTTTGATCCACAGGTTCAACGCAAACTTGAGGGCCGAGTTAGTGCGCGAATTGAAAACCTGGAATCAGGGTACCGAATTGAAAAGGGTAAGCTTCAAACGGCTTCGGTAATTGTTCGCGTTGGTTCTGGTGAGGTGGTAGCCATTGCTGGAGACCGGCAGGCAGGGTATGCCGGATTTAATCGCGCACTTAATGCCAAACGCCCCATGGGTTCCACTATTAAGCCGGCCGTGTATATGACAGCGCTGGAAAATCCTGCTGCCTACACCCTAGCGACCAAGGTTGAAGATACGCCTATTTCGGTTTCAACTGATACCGGTGATTTGTGGCAGCCACGGAATTTTGAGCGTGAAAGCCATGGTGCTGTACCTTTATATGAGGGGTTGGGTTATTCCTATAATCAGGCCACAGCACGTGTGGGGATGGATGTTGGCTTGCCAGCAATTATGGATACCATAAGGCGATTGGGTTATGACAAGCCTTTGCCAGAGCTGCCATCGTTGATATTGGGTGCAGTGGAAATGTCTCCCCTTGAAGTGGCTCAGCTGTATCACACCATTGCTACCAATGGTTTTTATTCACCGCTTAGGTCGATCAGTTCTGTTTTTACAGCGAAGAATATCCCGCTCAAGCGTTATCCTTTTAAGGCAGAGCAGCGATTTGATCCGGCGCTGATGCATTTGATCAATTACGGTCTGCAGGTTGTATTGCGTGAAGGGACAGGTAAGAGTGCCTATAAGCGCTTGCCTGAAAATTTGGTGTTAGCCGGAAAAACAGGCACAACCAATGATCAGCGCGATAGTTGGTTTGCCGGATTTAGTGGTAATTATTTGAGTGTGGTCTGGATGGGCCGGGATGATAATGGTAAAACA
>JAJFKD010000208.1 GCA_021773405.1 Porticoccus sp. | reverse complement strand
AATAAATTACAATACCAACCTGATTGTTACCCGATTTCCCCCTGTATTGTGAGCATATGTTATGCATACAATATGGAATTCTGAGAAGGACTTCATATGATTTTTGTAACTGGTGGTGCAGGCTTCATAGGCGCCAACTTTATAATGAACTGGTTACTACAAAATGATGAACACATTGTTAACATCGATGCACTAACCTATGCCGGAAACCTTGAAAGCCTTTCATCCCTTCAGAATGATACTCGTCATATCTTTATTAAAGGTGACATTGGTGATACAACCCTAATAACGGAGCTATTAGAAAAATACCAACCGCGGGCTGTCCTAAATTTTGCAGCAGAATCACATGTTGATCGCTCTATTCATGGTCCAGAAACCTTCATCCAAACAAATGTAGTAGGAACATTCCACCTATTAGAATCTGTTCGCATCTACTGGAACAAACTAAAGGAAGACTCAAAAACCAACTTTCGATTTTTGCATGTTTCCACTGATGAGGTGTACGGCTCTTTAAACAAGAATGAACCAGCCTTCAGTGAAACCCACCGCTATGAACCAAATAGCCCCTATTCTGCTAGTAAAGCTGCTAGTGACCACCTAGTCCGGTCCTATCACCACACCTATGGGCTACCAGTACTAACCACTAACTGTTCGAACAACTACGGCCCTTATCATTTTCCAGAAAAACTGATACCGCTAGTGATCGTCAATGCCCTGGCAAGTAAAGCCCTGCCAGTTTATGGGGATGGCCAGCAGATTCGAGATTGGTTGTTTGTAAAAGATCACTGTAGTGCTATCCGGCGTGTACTGGAAGCAGGCCAACTAGGGGAAACTTATAACATTGGTGGATGGAATGAAAAAACTAATATTGATATTGTTCATACTGTTTGTGCCTTGTTGGATGAGTTACGACCTCGGCACGATGGCAAAAAATACTGCGAACAAATTGCTTTTGTAGCAGATCGCCCCGGGCATGATCAACGCTATGCCATTGACGCTCAAAAAATTGAACGTGAACTTGGCTGGAAACCTGCAGAAACCTTTGAAACAGGTATTCGAAAAACTGTACGGTGGTATTTGGATAATCAAAACTGGGTGGCTAACGTGCAGTCGGGCGCCTATCGCGAATGGGTTGAAAAGAACTATACGGTATAAAACCAGTGAAAATTCTATTGCTAGGCAAACGAGGTCAAGTGGGCTGGGAACTGCTACGCAGCCTTGCACCTTTAGGAGAAATTGTTGCGCTAAGCCGTGACAGCCAAAACTATTGTGGTGATCTCACTAATCTACAAGGTTTAGCCGAGACTGTGCGGCAAATCAAACCGAATATTATCGTTAATGCTGCGGCTTACACAATGGTTGATAAGGCTGAAAGTGAACCTGAATTAGCGCGAATTATTAATGCTGAAGCGCCCGCTGTATTGGCACGTGAGGCTGCGTTACTCGATGCTTGGCTGATACATTATTCTACCGACTATGTGTTTGATGGCAGCGGGGGTACGTCTTGGCTGGAAACTGACGTTACCGGGCCATTGGGCGTATATGGTGCCACCAAACTGGCCGGTGAGCAGGCTATTCAAGGCTCAGGTTGTAAACACCTTATTTTTCGCACTAGCTGGGTTTATGGTGCCCGTGGTAATAACTTTGCTAAAACAATGCTGCGCCTTGCCGCAGAGCGTGAAAGTCTTACGGTGATTGATGATCAAGTTGGTGCTCCCACCGGGGCTGACCTACTGGCAGATGTCACCTCCCATACGATACGCAATGTACACAGCAAGTCCGAATTAGGCGGGCTATATCACCTTGCAGCGGGAGGCGAAACATCGTGGCACGGTTATGCACGTTTCGTCATAGATCATGCCCTTAAAATAGACTGCAAACTCAAAATATTACCTAATTCAATCGAGCCGGTATCCAGCAATGTATTTCCCACCGCCGCGCGGCGACCAAGCAATTCGCGCCTAGATACCGGTAAACTACAAGCAAACTTTGACCTTACGCTTCCCCATTGGCAGACCGGTGTTACCCGGATGCTGACAGAGATTTTAGAGAAATAATTATGAGCAAAAGAAAAGGAATTATTCTTGCTGGCGGCTCCGGCACACGGTTACATCCAATTACCCTTGGCGTATCCAAACAGTTGCTGCCTATCTACGACAAACCAATGATTTACTATTCATTATCAGTATTGATGTTGGCAGGTATGCGTGAAATCCTCATTATTTCAACACCAAACGACTTACCGAGTTACCGCAAATTGTTAGGAAATGGTAGTAGATTTGGAATTGAACTAAGCTATGCTGAACAGCCATCTCCAGATGGATTGGCACAGGCTTTTATAATTGGCGAAGAATTCATTGGAACAGACAACTGCTGCCTAATTCTTGGAGATAATATTTATTACGGACAACATTTCTCTGACAATCTACGTGCCGCAAATAATATTGAGCATGGGGCAACGGTCTTTGGCTATCACGTCTCCGACCCAGAACGGTTTGGTGTAGTCGAATTCGATAATCATGGCAAAGCTATCAGTATTGAAGAAAAGCCCTCCCAACCAAAATCAAACTATGCAGTTACCGGCTTATATTTCTATGATAACCGCGTGGTAGATATTGCAAAAACCATCCAGCCTTCACCCAGGGGCGAGCTTGAAATCACTGATGTAAACCTTTTCTATCTAAAAGAACAGAATCTAAATGTGGAAATACTTGGGCGTGGTTTTGCCTGGTTGGATACGGGCACCCATGAGTCACTTATGGAAGCCAGCCACTTTATTCATACTATAGAACGACGCCAAGGCTTTAAAATAGCCTGCCTAGAAGAGATCGCATATAACAATGGCTGGCTTAAAGAAGAGCAACTAGCAGAACAGGCTGAATACTTGAAGAAGACGGGCTATGGGCAATACTTACTTGGCCTTCTTAAAGAAGGCTGTGTTGCATGAAGGTTTCTCCAACCAACATTCCCGATATTCTTATCATAGAACCTAAAGTGTTTGGTGATAATCGTGGCTTCTTCTTTGAAAGTTTCAATCAACAAGCTTTTAATGATGCTGTTGGTCAAGAGGTAATATTCGTACAGGATAATCATAGCCATTCTAGAAAAGGTGTATTGCGCGGTCTCCATTATCAAATTCAACAACCACAAGGGAAACTTGTTCGTGTTATTCAAGGCTTAATATATGATGTGGCCGTTGATTTACGTAGGTCCTCCAACACATTTGGACAGTGGGTGGGAACGGAATTAAGTGATGATAACCATCTACAGGTTTGGGTACCGGCCGGTTTTGCTCATGGATTTGTCGTGCTGAGTGAAAGTGCTGATGTTTTATATAAAACAACAGACTACTACGCACCAAAACATGAGCGCTGCCTTGCCTGGAACGATAAAAATATCGATATTCGTTGGCCTATTTCAAGTGAACCCACTTTATCCGAAAAAGATAGCCAGGGTGAGCTTTTAGTGGATACAGAGTGTTTCTTATGACCCTATTAGCAACGAGGCCGGCCCTTTTACCTAGGCAACTTAAAAGAGAATTAACAAGGCAATCAATCTCTAATGCATACCTGCTGAACCCCATTAAGGAGTCAGTGCCCCAATGAAGCCCCACACACATTCATTTTTTGGCGAATTGTATTCCAGTAGAAACGTCCTATGGCAACTTGTTGCTCAGCAATTGATATTACGTTACAGGCGCACAGCGCTTGGGTATTTATGGACGCTAATCAATCCTCTATTAATGATGTCAATCATGGCATTGGTATTTTCCACATTATTTAATGCAGACCTAAAAACTTTCGCAGTTTTTTTATTTACTGGCATGATTCCTTGGAATTTCTTTAGCTCCGTAACTACTCAGTCCGGCACATCTTTTATTAATAATGAAGGGCTGATTAAGAAAATTTATCTACCAAAAGTTATTTTTCCATTAAGCATAACCTCAGCCTTACTAATAGATACTGTCTTTTCATTTTTTGCCTTATTTCTGATTATTTTAACTCTAGGCGGCCCGCTGTCATGGGCTCTCTTATTTATCCCTATCGCCTTTCTACTACTATTCATCTTTACGCTTGGGCTAGGATTAATCACTTCAATAGCAACCGTATATTTTCGAGATCTTCAGTATGTAATTTTGATAATCATGCAAGCATTGTTTTTTCTAACACCCATTCTGTATAAACCTGAGGCTTTGAAAGGAAAGGTGGCCTGGCTTATAACATTGAACCCTGTCGTACCTTTTATCGACCTTTTTCGAGCACCGCTTTATTTAGGGAGCTTACCAAGCCAAAGTACCATCATATTTTCGATACTATTTTCCTTGGTTAGCATTACCATTGGTTTGATAATTTTTCTCTGGCAAGAGAAAAAAATTATTTTCAGGTTATAAACAGACATGTCAAGCATTAGCATTGAAAACCTATCGATTAAGTTCCGCATCTATCACGATAGCTCTCCCTCACTAAAGGATTATTTTGCCAACCTATTTCGCAGGAAAGGCCAATCAGCTTATTCTGATTTCTGGGCGGTTAAGGATGTTTCGTGTGAAATAAACGCAGGTGATAGAGTGGGCATTGTTGGCCACAATGGTGCCGGGAAAAGTACACTACTCAAAGCATTGTGCCGTATTTATGAATCTTCTGATGGTTTAGTTTCAGTCGATGGGCGTCTTGCTCCCCTTCTGGAAATTGGGGCCGGCTTTCATCCAGAATTTACGGGAAGAGAAAACATCTACCTTAATGGTGCAATTCTTGGTTACACCAAGCAACAGCTAAAGGAAATTGAACCAGAAGTCATTGCATTTGCCGAATTAGAAGAGTTTATAGACACCCCCGTCAAGTACTACTCGACAGGGATGTACATGCGCCTAGCATTTTCTCTCGCTACAGCAATGCATACCGATATACTCATTCTAGATGAGGTTTTTGCGGGTGGTGATGCAGCCTTTATGGCAAAGGCAAGGGCTCGCATGCATGAAATGATTGATAAGGCCAATATCATGATTATGGTGTCACATGATCATGAATTAATTAAATCACTTTGTAATCGTGTGATATGGCTTGATCATGGAAAATTAGTAGGCGACGGCTCGCCTGAGGAGATAGTACAACGTTATTTACTAGGGAAAGTTAATGAATAATAAGAGCCTACAGATGCCCTATTCAACAATCTCTAATATATTCACACCCTTGAAAAGCAATGCCCAATGGCATACCCGCTCTATTTCTAAAATTGAACAAATTGAATCTTACGTATCAGAAAACCGCTCTACCTTTACATACTTACGTAAGCTATATCGTAAATATTTAAAACATTATTCCCCTGTGCGCTCAATAGCTATATGGACATTGAAAAATTTATACCCATTCTATTTAAACCTCAAATCAATCCATCTTTCCAACCCTATATCTAGAAAGACAGAAAATACAAAAAGGTGGCGCAAACTAATCAACTTGAGTGAGTTTTCTAAAAAAAGAGACTTGGTGGCTTACAAAATAGCAGATGCTGAAGTCGTTAATACTCCGGTACCGACAGCCATTCCAACTGCTGACCAAAGCTATTTGGTGTCACCCCACGATCAGTATGCTTTCCCAGAGATATCGGTTGCAATGGTAGAAGATGCAACGATATACGGTGGCAGCAACCTAACTCTCGTTGATAATGAAGTTATCTGCCATGATCTATTTGATGCGGCCCGTGATTTCACCAGCGAGGAACTCCATGGCAGAGCATTAATCAACCCCAAACGAAAGCGTATCAGGTGGTTATCGTATGATAAGAAACCAGTCAAATTATCAACAGCAGCAACATTCGTTGATGCCTGTGCTCCAAATTATGCTCATTGGCTTACTGAGGTTTTACCGCGTATAGCCCTTTTTTGTGCCGAAGAACGTCATAAAGACATACCTATCGTAATTAATAGTGGGCTTCACGAGAACATATTAAATTCTCTATTTGAAGTTATAGGCTCAAAACGCAAAGTTATTGCCCTGCCTATTGGAAGAGCAATTATAGTCAATAAACTTTTTATTACATCTGTAGCCGGTTATGTGCCATTTGAACGGCGAACGAATAAAATTTCAGGACATTCTCACGGTAAGTTCAGCCCGCATGCATTCAATATATTGACCAGCCACCTTAGCAGCCATATAGATAAAACAGACAGCAAAGGCTGGCCAGAAAAGATTTTTATTCGCAGAAATTCTGGTGCAAGAAAGGTCTTAAACGCTAGTGAGATTGAAAATTTATTGGTTACAAAAGGGTATAAAATCGTCGAACCTGAAAAACTAACATTCTCGCAACAGGTTCAGTTGTTTAGCCATGCTAAAACTATCGTAGGGTCTTCTGGAGCAGCATTGGCTAATATGTTGTTTTTACCTAGAGGGGCACAGATTTTTATACTAATTGGAAAATATTCAGGCACAAGCTACTGGTACTGGCAAAACATGGCCTGTTCTTCTGGTAAAATATTGCAGTATTGCCTTGGAACGCTAGAAAATGAACAAACCAGTGGAATACATGGAGACTTCCACATTCCTCTTAGTGAAATATCTAAAGCCCTATAAATAAGTGAACACCTTATGAGTAACAAAATACACCCTACAGCGGTGATCCAAAATAATGTAGAGCTAGGAGATGGTAATGAAATTGGCCCATATTCTGTACTCTATGGGCCACTTAAAATTGGGAATGGAAACTGGATTGGCCCACACGTCACAATTGGAACCCCAGGGCAAGATACACGAAACCCTAGATACGATAGTTCACAGTCATGTATCGAGATTGGTGATGACAACATAATTCGTGAATATACTGCAATCCAGAAACCGTGTTATCGGGATATCACCCGTATTGGAAATCGTGTGTTTATTATGCAGAGTGTCCATATCCCTCATGACGCAATTATTCATGATGATGCTGTGATTACACCAATGGTTGTTATGGCTGGGATTGTAACTGTCCTGAAAGGTGCAACCCTTGCTATTGGATCCTCTGTTCATCAACACTCGGTGGTGGGGCATTACTCTATTGTGGGTATGGGCTCAGTTCTTACCAAAAATGTTAGACCCTTTGCAAAATACGTTCCCCGTATGCCGTTGACAATGAACGACTATGCAATAGAAAAATATGGATTTTCAGATGTGCGCGATGAAATTCACGCCTACTTAACTGAAGAAACCCAACCAACAGACCTCAGGTTAGTTAGTATAGTAAATGAGTTTGAACAACTTAATAAACTATCAAAAAGACGCGTCTATTAGGCAATCTAATTTATGGCAGTATTTATATTCACAATTTTTTCTTCAGAGCAATCTATTTTAAGACGGCAATTAAAGTGTCTGTAGAGATACTCAGCCTAAATTGACTCATTGTGAGACTAAAATTTTATATTTTAATTATTAATATGGATAAAAGGATGAATCTCAATAAGTGTAATGTAATTGATTTACCACGTATAAATGACCCACGTGGCAATTTGACATTTGTTGAAGGTAGCCAGCATATTCCCTTTGATATTCATCGTGTTTACTATCTTTACGATGTACCTGGCGGAGCTGAGCGAGGAGGGCATGCTCATAAAGACCTCCACCAGTTAATTATTGCTATGTCCGGCTCATTTGACATCCATCTTGATGATGGACACACGAAAAAAACTGTGCACCTTAATCGTAGCTATCAGGGACTCTATGTTTGCCCAATGATTTGGCGTGACATTGATAACTTCTCCTCTGGAGCTGTATGTATGGTATTAGCATCAGAACGCTATGATGAGCTTGATTACTACCGAGACTATGAACAATTTATCATTGATGCCCAAAGGAACACTAAATGATATCTGTGCCTTTTCTTGACCTTGAAAAACTTCATCAGACTATTCGTGAGCCACTCGATAGAGCCTACCACCGAGTTATCGATTCAGGATGGTTCAGTATGGGACCAGAGTTAGAAGCCTTTGAAAACGAATTTGCAGATTATTGCGAAGTTAAACATTGCATAGGTGTTGGGAACGGCCTCGAAGCACTTCACCTTCTTCTGAGAGCTTATGGCATTGGCCCTGGTGACGAAGTGATCGTCCCATCTAACACCTTTATTGCAACTTGGTTAGCTGTGAGTCAAAGTGGAGCAACGCCTGTTCCTGTTGAACCAAATGAAGATACTCACAATATCAATACAGCACTCATCAGTACTGCAATCACTGACCGTACTCGAGCTATTATGCCAGTGCACCTGTATGGTCAGCCTGCAGATATGGACCCAATTAATGATCTCGCTGAAAAATATGGTCTCATAGTCATTGAAGATGCCGCTCAAGCGCAGGGGGCCCGCTACAAAAACCAGCGTGTAGGATCATTAGGCCATGCTGCCGCCACCAGCTTCTACCCTGGAAAAAACTTGGGTGCACTGGGTGACGGAGGTGCGGTGCTTACAAACGACGAAACAATTGCCAACAAAGTTAGGCAGCTTCGTAATTACGGGTCAAAAGTAAAATATCAGCATGACCTCCCCGGTTACAACAGTCGACTTGATGAACTACAGGCAGCATTTCTTCGTGTTAAATTAGCTAAGTTAGATGCATGGAACGTTCTTCGTAGAGAGATCGCCTGTCAGTACTCAAAACTATTAGCAGATGCAAATGTTAGCTTACCATTTGTTCCTGAATTTGCAGAACCTGTCTGGCACCTTTATGTTATTCGCAACAAACAACGTGATGCATTAAAAGAGCATCTGGAACAACAAGGGGTATCCACCGTTATTCATTACCCTACCCCGCCCCACCTGCAAGCCTGTTATCAGGATTTTCGGGGGCAACAATTGCCCATTGCGGAGATATTAGCAAATGAGGTGTTAAGTTTACCGATATCTCCTGTCCTAGAATCGGTGGAGTTGGGGCATGTCACAAAGAGTATACATAACTTTCTGAACTCTCCTGAAAGTCTTACTAGCTAATACCCATGTTTATTAACGCATTTAACCTGCACACATAAATGAGATTCAGCCATAGATGGGAGTATACCTTCACTGGAAGACATTATAGATGAATTGAAAGTAGGGACTAAATTGGTTAAGGACATATGATCAACGTACCTATACTAGACATAGCTAACTCATGCACCATAGTTTTTTGTGAACATGTTATACAATTTTTCCATAAAAAATGGGGAGATCATATAATAGAAACCCTTCCAATTATTAGGCATACATTTGAATGATGTCATTCAAGCTACTAGGTTAGCTAATGATTTATTTAAACTAGCAATGTTTCTATTGAACTAAACCGTAAAATTTATTTCCGCTGTATGCCCTGAGAGCCACACAATTGAAATGTAGAACATATAGCTCCATAGACTCCCTAAACGAAACTGCCACCTTATTAATAAATAAAGGTGATGTAGATAAAGCACTGCTATTAATTCATGATTTTGTTGAGCATGTCTTAACTGAGCCTCTTTATGTATCACAGGTCTTCGGCTCTAAAACACTTGATGACCTGTGTCAGCGTATAGGTGAAGTTAATCTATCAAAAAATGTGTATAAAACTGATGAAGAAAACCCTCCTCAACTGAGTCAGGCTACCTTTGTTTATATTGTAACAAAGCTGCAAAAATCTGGTGGCCATACGAGAGTTATCACGGACTTTATCAAATCTAGACCACAGGGACGACATATCATATTATCTACAGAATTGGCTGGAAAATCAGATTCTGGCTGTTTGGTTAAAGAATTTGACGAAAAAATCAACGTAGTGTTAAAACAATCTCCAAAGGGAAATTTTCAAAAAAAATTAACATGGCTGCAGAAAAATCTACTTGAAATCCAGCCCCAAAAAGTCTATTTATTCAATCATCATCAGGATAGTGTTGCAGTATCTGCCATACAGCCCGAAATGAATCTCAATGCCAGCTTTTATCATCATGGTGACCATCACATGTGTTTGGGGGTATATATGTCGTATTTTGAACATGTAGACCCACACCCAATGGGATATCACAATTGCCGGGATGTACTTGGTATCAAAAATACTTATATTCCTTTAACCATCGATGATAAAGGAAAAAGGCCTGGTGACAGGCAATTTTTACGCGATGGAAAACTCATCACCTGTACAGCAGCAAGATCTAATAAGATCGAACAGCCCTACTTCACAAGTTACGTTGAGATGGTACCTAAAATTTTGAAGGCTACAGGCGGCAAACATGTCCACATTGGTAGGCTATCTCCTTGGGCACGTTTAAAAATTTGGAGAGGCCTAAAACATAACGGTATCCCACATGATCGGTTCATTTATACACCTTGGGTTCCCAGCGTTTGGAAGGCTCTGCACGAATATAAAGTTGACTTGTATATAACATCCTTTCCATACGGAGGTGGGCTTACCTTGATTGAAGCAATGGGCGCAGGCATCTCGGTAGCCTTGCATAGGCATATATTTTCTCGTATTTTGAGTGGGATAGACCTTGCCTATCCCGAGGCTTTTAGCTGGAGAAATCCAAATGAATTGTTGAATTATTGTGTTTCCTTAACTTCTGAAGATCTTGAGAAAACTGGTAAACTAGCCCGCATTCAATATGAAAAATTTCATTCTTGGGAAAACCTACAAAGTATAC
>JAJFKD010000207.1 GCA_021773405.1 Porticoccus sp. | reverse complement strand
GAGCGTCTGGTCTATCGGTTGGTCTGTGTTAATTTCGTATACCGGCGTGTTCTCAAATTCCAGGTCTGAGCTTCGTGCATGGCGGCGGCGGACATACTCCTCAGGTTCACGTTTCTTACGAGTCGCATTCCGGTCTATCGTTACATCCAAAGGTGCGGTAAGATAGATAACCAAATCCGGCGTTGGAATTTCGCGGTAAAAGCGTTCTTCGATTTGAGCTAAGCGTCGGCGAATCGAATGTTGCTGCAAGGACAAGCGCAGATTTAACAGCTGTGGGCTATCCGGGGCACCATTGGCGGAGGATGGATATCGATCACACAGTACAATTGTGCCGTTTGTCGATCGGCCAAAAGCCCGGGAAAGTAATGTCCGGCGATCGTAAGCAAGAAGTGCTGCCCGCATGGTATAGACAAGCGGATAATCTGTTGGTGATTTTGGGGGCATGTTTTCGCATGCCTGTCGGTTTTCGATAATAGTCGATCTGAATTCCGGAAACAGAGATCGCAAGGCTGGGACAATTAGGTTTGGTCCCGCGCTCAACATAGTAGATTTAGGCTTTCCAACATGAATCTGTCTGACCGCAAAATGTTCACCAAGCCACTTTTTCATTTCAGTTAGAAGGGTAGATTTGCCGGTTGCTTCAGAACCAACAAAGGCAATTATGGCGCCGCCACATACAGGGACCATGTCTTTTCCAGAATGAGTCAATCGCCGCCCTAGCATACTCGTAAATTTTTGCAAGCCACTCAGCCAGGCTCTAATGCGGGGGTGCCTTGCGTGCGGACGGAGTTGAGACCGGAGTTGATGACCTAGTATCACTCGGCGAATCAGGGCCGCCGGAGCGTTGAGAGCTTCAACACATTTAGTAAACAGGTCAAGCTCGATCGATGGTAGACAGGACTGGACAAGATCTATGGTTTCAGCGATCGGGTCTTTTTCAAGTAGCCATTTTATTTCCTGTCGGACTTGGGGCCAGTATCTGGCGAGCAAGACAAGTTCCATCAAAGAAGTATGCTTCAGCATCATGCGTAACGTAAAAACAATGAGTTCAGCACTTTTTGTGGGCACTCGCACAGAATCCATTTCCCGCGTGTTGCCAAGCAACATTTGCTCAATCGGTAATCGGTAGTTTTTGGCCAGGCTCTCGCCTGTGATAACGCGAAAGTAAGCATGAATATGTGCTAGAACGCCACTTTCTTCATCGAGTGCAAAATAATGCTCTACTGACGGATAGGACTCACCATCCGTTGTGACAGCTAGGCGGAAATGGAGTTGGCTTACTATGGTTCTAAATCGGGAGGCATCCTTTCGATGAATGAGCAAATCAATATCTGTTTCGCCTGATATAGTCTGAGACAGGGCAAAATTGCTTTTCCAGTGACAATACCTTATTCCGCCTGTGTTCAGTTCTTCCATGAGATTTCTAATCTTAGGTAACATGTTTGTCCTCAACCAGTGTCTGGCTCGATTCCGGGCTGGCGGGTTTTGGGTGCTGCTCTTGGTTGGATTCAAAATTCAGGATGTAGTCTACGATATGATCAGCTAGGGCACTGCGGGTATTGTCAGAACACCGCGGGTTCGCAACGTCCAAGACCCGATTGCGAATCTTTCTTGTTCCAGCGAGTTGGTCAAACATATTCGCTGCCCGGCTAACGCATCTCTCAATCTGTTTTCTATTCTCAAATCGCAGTTCCCTGGGTGCGTCATTTCGTTGCACCGCACGTTGTACCAGGCAATCCAGGGGCGCCCTGACATGCACGAGTAGGTCCGGCAGCGGCACCAGATTAGCAAAGGTTTCGATGTCCTTTTTGAGGTAACCGGCACTGGTATAAACGAACAGAAGGTGTGCTGAGAGAACCGTGCCTTCATCCACGAGTATAGTTTGTTCGCTGCTGTGCCGTCTTGCCATTTCGTACATTCCGATCCTGCGGATAATACTTCTTACATAGTTTAGGGTAAATAATGAATGAGTAGAATTTTGTTTCAGAGTTCTTAGCGCGAAAACAGTGAAAGCCTTATTTTGGTTAAAACGACGGACAAAAAAGGGCCACGCAATAAAATCTTGCAGCAAGTTCCGCGCGGTCATGTTACTTATCTTTCTGGGGTTAAACGGCTGCGTGATCAGATCGATGGGTGTCGTTGCTCGTGTTTTCTGAGCGAGTTTACATCGGACTTCAGCAGCCAGTCTTGTTTTTCCCGCTCCCGTACTGCCGATAAATTCAACAATCATGTGGCGGAATCGAGTCTAGGTTTTGACTTATTGGCAATTCAAGCACCTTTGCAGCTACAATTGGTTCATCACTGGAAAAAACAAGGTTGCTGACGGTATTTTGGTCCTAGACCCCCTGGAGCCAGATCGAGAGATCGCGATCCAGCAGGTCCTCCAGCTTGTGGATATCTTCACGGTAAAGGTCCAACAAGTCAGCTCGCAGGTCGGAGGGAAAGACTGGCGGCGGCTTTAAGTTCTTCTTTTGAATTCGTTTTGCCGTTTCCTGCATTCTTCTCGAAAGAAGCGATTTGGCCGCACGGATTAGTTTGGGATTAAAAAAGAAACGGTTTATCAATTTAATTTTGGGAATTCCGGCCGGATTGTGTTTGACTGACGTGTCGACCACGAAATTGCTGTCCACGCCCAGGAAGCTAAACAGCTCTATTACAGTTTTGGCCGAATCTTGCTTGAACGTTTCGAAAATGCAGATCCTTATTTGATCTTTTTGAAAGAGATCAAAATATCGTTTCAGGCGTTTGTAATAAAATCCTTCCTTCACATGGCTTGCTTCTGCGGTCAATTCTTCATAACTGCTCTTAACTGTTTCCCCTCTACGGGTACGCATCAGAAAGCCGGAAAATGCACGGTCGGCCGGATTGCGCAAGCTCGCTATCAATTTTACATCAGGAATGCACTCGTGAATTCGCCGCGCAGCATTGGGACAGCGAAAGTATTGCGGCGAGGCTTCGCCGATGGCAATTTCATCTTTAACGCCCGCAAACAAAGCCTCATATTCATCAAAGGTTCTTACGGGAAAGTTCTGCAGCAAGGGTGCTTTGCCTTCGTCATTAAACGACCAGGCACGTGCGTCTTCATAGCCGAAAAAATTGGGAGCCTTAACATGCGGCACATAGATCTCGGAGTGTTGATCGAGATAGTGATAAAGCGATGTGGTTCCTGCTTTTGCTACCCCAATAATCATAAAATTTGGCAAAGGCATAATACTAGCTTACTTTCAAAAGTGTTTGGATTAGTGTTAGCGGCAAACCGCTAGCATTTGGCTGACTATCCATGTTAGATGGGATATGTAACTTCGTGCACGTTGTCGTTGGCAAACTGAACCTTGTTGTAAATGCTGATTCCCATTCGATGTGTAATTTTGTGGTTCTTCTGACATTTAGC
>JAJFKD010000206.1 GCA_021773405.1 Porticoccus sp. | reverse complement strand
AGACCCTGCTCCAACCATTGCTGTTGTTGAATTGGCGGATAGTAGCGTCAATTTTGTTGTTCGTCCCTGGGTGAATAAAGCAGATTACTGGGGTGTCTACTTTGATTTAACTGAAGGTGTGAAGAAGCGGTTTGATCAAGAGGGTATTTCGATTCCGTATCCTCAGTCTGATGTACATATGCATCAGGTTGCCAGTCAAGACTAAAAGAAAAAGCCCCGGTATATCCGGGGCTTTTTTGTTCTGGTTTTTAACTTTCATCGGGGGCAAATAGTATGGGTATTTTATCTTGGATTTTATTAGGGCTTGTTGCTGGTATTCTCGCCAAAATGATTATGCCGGGTAAAGACGGTGGTGGTTTTATTATTACTATTATCTTGGGGATTGCCGGTGCTTTTGTTGGCGGTTGGGTTGGTTCTTTTTTAGGGTTGGGATCTGCCGGTGGGTTTAGTCTCGGTAGCATAGCAACAGCAACGGTAGGCGCGTTATTGCTACTGATTATTTATCGAATGGTTAAGAAATAATACGTATAGAGCTCAAGTTAGGATAGAGAGTGTGATTGATAAAAGGCTGCTTGAGAAGGCAGCCTTTTTTTATGGGCTCATTTCTAGAGCATTTGATTAAAAACCGAGTTGTTCTTTCAAGCTGGCTAGCTGCTTGAGTGATTCATCTTTGCTAAGAGGAAGTTTTTCTTTTTCCTCCAAAGCAGTTTCTGCAATCGGAGGAAGCTTTTCACCCTGGGATAAAGAGCGACAGATACGACGGTAATTATCTTGGTAGGCAGGATAACTAGCCGATTCAGCTTCATTTGCTAAACGATACCAGCCCGTTTCAACTCCTGCGTAATAAACTGCCAGATGAGACCAGGACGCTGCAGATTTCGGTGAAGCTGTATTACAAGCTTCCATATAAGCATCATGGGGAGAGGGCAGACCGGATTCATTGCCTTGCTCTTCACAACTTTGAATCATCCGATTGAGCGTGGGTAAATAGTCAGATGTTTCAATGACTTTTTTTGCACCGGTAAGAATCTGTTTTTCTGTGAAATGAGAGAGTGCGTCTAGCCATAGGCGCTTTGCCTGATTCAGTAAGTCTGTATCAGCATAGGCGCTATAGAATTGATTGTGATAATTCAGGCGAAATAGAGCAAAGACCTGATTGATGGCGTCAATAAGTTGTGCCGGTTTATTATCAGGTGCTTGCCCAGCTGCGGTCACTGAGTTCGTCGATGAGGCTGTTATTTCTTGTACTGTTTGATCGATTAGATCGTTGTTGTCCATTGGGTGTTACCTGAGAAGTACCTGATTGTTGGCGAGACCATTCACGTTTAACGTGTTGTAAAAATTTAGTATTCCAAGAATTGTGTGCCTGGCCACTTTCTCTCCAATAAAGTACAAATTCTGGAGCCAGTTGGCGGGCGAAGTCATGAGCAATGTTGGCTAATGTTAATACTTCAAATAATTCTTCGCTGGGCAGCCAGTCTACTGGTATCAGAGAGGGTTCAAAATTGTGTTCCATCGTAGCTGTAAATCGAGCCCATTGCCTTTTGACATGCATGATAAAGCGGCTATTCCAAGTATTGGATGCTTCCCCGCGTTCGGACCAATAGAGTACGAATTCAGGAATAGCATCCTCTACAAAATTGCCATTGATGCCGGCCTGTTGGATCAGGATGTTAATCGCATCTTCAGTTGGCAACCAGCCACCGTGCATCAGAGTTTGTTGGCTGAGTTTGGTTTCTTGGGTTTGGTGTTTCCGCCATAGACGAAGAACATGTTTAATAAACTTAGAACCCCAGCTGAATTGTGGTTCATTGCGCTCAGACCAATAGGTAATAAATTCTGGTAGTTGGTCATGAATGAATTCATTGGGAATATTGTATTGACCAAGTTGTCGGAGAGCTTCTTCTTCAGGTTGCCATTGGGGAGATAAGTGTTTTGCACCTTGTCGATGTTCTGGTCTTTCCTCCTGGCTCTCAAGGGCTTTTGTAAAGGAGGCCTTTTGTGGGCTGCTGCATAAGTTTGTTTCATTAAAGGAAAAACGAAGTTCATTACTTTCGTGTAATGGTGCTGAAGCTATCAATAAAATGCCTTTGTCTCTCAGGTTGCTGCTTATACGTTGTAAGTCAGGAATAGACCAAAAAGGAAGATGCTTTTGTAATTGTTGGACATTGACATTGAGCCACTCATATCCCTTGTTCAATTCTGGAGCGCTGTAACACATCAACTCATTCAAAGCGGTAAGTAATATGGCTTCTTCAAGGCCGATGGTAGCCGCTAATGATGGCGATATAGACAGCATTTTTTCAGGGATTAAAGACATGCTTGCCACTGTATCAGAAATGCCCATTTAAGTTTATGGAAAGCATCGGGAAAATGTTGTTTTCTATTAATGGTGTAGATAGCTAAAATACGCGCGGTTTAAAAATTATAAAAATGAGAATTGTATGGGGCAGGGACGTCACTTCCTTTTAATCCTATCAAATGCTATATATCAGTGGCTGCTCCTACTCATAGGGCTTTTTACTCTATCTGGGCTGGTTATTGCTGATTCAAATATGACCGAGGAAGACATCCTAGGCGATATACCTATGGTGATGTCGGCTACTCGCTTACCTCAATCAGTCAGTGATGCTCCGGTAGCCATGACGGTGATTGACCGTGAGATGATCGAGGCATCAGGCTTTGTCGAAATTCCTGATTTGTTTCGCTTAGTACCAGGTTTTCAAGTCGGTTTAAGCTGGCAGGACCACCACTCCTCTGTAACCTATCATGGGCAGTCCGATGGGTTGTCACGACGCATGCAGGTACTGATAGATGGCAGAATAGCATTGGGGGCAACATTTGGGATTGTTGATTGGGATAGGCTTGGCCTGGTCATCGATGACATCGATTGTATTGAGGTTGTCCGTGGTCCCTCGGGTGTTGCCTATGGATCCAATGCTTTTATTGGGGCGATTAATATAGTTACTCGACAACCATTTGCAAACACTGGATGGCGTATGACGGCTACGACTGGAAGCCGGGACACGAATATTGCTTCGGTCCAATATGCAGAGATGGGAGATAAGTTTGATTACCGTATCTCCGCAAGCTATCTACATACCGATGGTTTTGAGGGTGTGAATGATCAGATCATCACTCGGTCTGGGCGTTTTCAAGGGCGTTATCAATTTTCTCCTAATCTAACGTTAGATGCCCAGTTTGGTTACTCTAGGGGGCCTTGGGGGCGTGGCGCTGCTACTAATTCTTCAAGCTCTCAGGAAGAAAAAAAAGCAACGGAGAGCTATGGAAATTTTCGATTAACCCAATCACTTTCGCCAGGTAATGAGTGGTACTTTCAAGTAGGTATGAATTCTACTGAAGAAAGAGAAAATGTTGATGCGGGGTTACTTTCAGACCTTTTGGGGGTCGCACCTGCCCAGGTTCCCTTGGTCACATCAGGGCTCACGGATCAGCATGTTGATGGCACCATTTATGATTATTCTACAAATTTGCTAGATATAGAATTTCAACAGCTCATGCAATTTGGCAATAAGCACCGGGCCGTTTGGGGGGTGGGGTATAGAAAAGACACAAGTGGAGGGCCATCTCTTCGTAAACAGGGCTGGGTAGCATTTGAAACGTTTAGGGCTTTAACAAATATTGAATATCAACTATCGGAGTCAATGCTACTTAACGTGGGAGCTATTTATGAAGATGATGAATTTAACAAAGGTAAATTATCCTATCGTATAGGGACGAATATTGAAGTAGTAGATGGTCATGTTTTCAGGTTTTCCTACTCAGATAGCTGGCGCCAGCCTTTCTTGGCTGAGCATTTATTGGATGCCAAGTTTAGATTGGCCGATGGTACCGTAGTAGAGCGTGTTGAATTGACCCCAGAAACTCTCGATCCGGAGCATCTACGTAGCTATGAATTAGGTTATGTAGGGGGCTGGTTAGAAGGAAGGTTAACTACTGAGGTAAAAATCTACTTCGAGAAATTTGAAGATGAAGTTGAATATATTGCCGACCCAACTTATCCCGAACTGGTTTCTGTATTTAACCCAGGAGCAATCCTTATAAAAAGTGGTGGTTCAACGGACAGTCAAGGCATCGAAGCAGGCATGCAGTGGCGGTTTACCAGTCAAACTCGACTTTGGTTGTCTTACGCTTTTTCTGAAGTGGATCAACATTGTCTATCCCAAGCATTTCGTTGTATGACAAAAAATGATGCGACCCCCCGTCATACTGCAAGTTTATTGGTCTCCCATGATTTTGGTGGTGGTTGGGAGGCAAGTGCTGGTTACTATTATTTAGATGATATGTCATGGATTCTATGGAGTGGTGATATAGAGACCTATGATCGTGTTGATGTGCGTGTGGCAAGAACATTCTATATCGGTAAATCTAGTCTAAAGTTAGAATTGATAGGCCAAAATCTTGGTGGTGACTATCATGAGTTTAATCAAAATAATGTGTTTGAAACCCGGACGTTTGTTCGAGCATCAGTGCAGTTTGATTAAGTGGTTATGAGAAATATGGCGCTTAGCTTTCTTTCAGAAAACATTCAAAAGTCCTCCGTGATCTAGATTTCCCTTTGTCAAAATGACCTGTAAGTTAGGTTAATGAAAACCAATAAGAACGATGTTGTTTTCTATTGTTGAGTTTGCTCGTTAAAATACGCGCAAAAAAACGGCTTCATAAAGCCATGAGGCTTTTCCTTGGTGAGTGTTTTGATTCGAACTTATTTTAAGAATGTTTGCTTGCCAATCATATTTATTGGACTAACTAGTCCAGTATTGGCGGGCTCTGATCTTACCGAAGAGGATATTTTAGGTGAAATCCCCGTCGTAATGGCAGCCACGCGTTTACCCCAATCTATTACAGATACCCCGGTAGCTATTACTGTTATTGATCGTCAAATGATAGAGGCTTCCGGTTTTATCGAAATTCCTGACTTATTAAGGTTAGTTCCTGGATTTCAGGTGGGGTTAAGTTGGCGTGATCATCATACCGCTGTTACTTACCATGGCCAGTCCGATGGCTTGCCGAGGAGAATGCAGGTGCTGATCGATGGAAAAGTAGCTGTAGGGTCATTATTTGGCATTGTTGATTGGGATAGATTAGGCATAGTCATAGATGATATTAACCGCATCGAGGTTGTTAGAGGTCCTGCAGGTGTAGCTTATGGCTCAAACGCATTTATTGGCGCGATTAATATCGTAACCAATGAGCCTTTCTTAAATCCTGGTTGGCGTATATCTGCAACAGCAGGTAGTGAAGAAACTGGTTTGATGTCGGCACAGTATTCTGAAATTGGTGAATATTTTGATTATCGAGCATCTGTTAGCTATTTTCATACAGATGGTTTTGATGGGGTAAATGATGAAACCATTACTCGATCGGGGCGTTTTCAGGGGCATTACCAAATCAAACCTAATATAAATCTGGATTTTCAGTTTGGTCATTCAGAAGGGCCGTGGGGAAGAGGGGGGTCAGGCTTATTGGTTGATGCTAAAGGAGAAAAAGAGGCAACGGAAAAATACGGTAATTTTAGGCTAACCACGTCAACATCGCCTGGTAATGAATGGTTTTTTCAGCTTGGATTGCATAAGACAGAAGAAGATGATCAATATAGGATCGGATTGTTATCAAATTTACTTGGTGTTACTCCTGCGCAGGTCCCCGTAGTACTTCCTGGTCAGCAAGACCAAGAGATTGTAGGCAGCTTTTTTGACTACACAACTCATCAGTTGGATGCTGAATTTCAGCAATTGCTTCAGTGGGGGACATCTCATCGTGCTGTGTGGGGTGTTGGTTACCGAAAAGATATGGTGAAAGGTATTGCTACGATAGGTAAGCGTGGCTGGGACGTAATGGAGACGTATAGGGCATATGGTAGTTTAGAATACCATTTGAGCGATAGAATATTGCTAAATATAGGCACTATTTTTGAAGATAATGATATGGCCAAAGGCAAGTTTTCCCCGAGGGTTGGTATAAATTTCACTTTATTAGATGGACATGTATTTAGATTTTCGGTAGCTCAAAGCTGGCGACAGCCTTTTTTGGCAGAGCAGTCTCATGATGTTTCAGTTCGGTTGAATGATGATTCAGTACTAGAGCAAATACAAATTGCTCCAGTCACTCTTAAACACGAAAAATTGCGTAGTTATGAAGTTGGATATGTTGGTCATTGGAGGAAAAAACAACTCTCTGTAGAAGTTAAAGCTTATAGAGAGGAATTTACAAACGAAATTGAATATGTATTAGACCCGTTTTATCCCGAAGCTCTTTCAGCATTTAACCCCGGTTCAATTCTTGATGTAAATGGAGGCGCCACTGATATCGTTGGTGTTGAAACGGGTGTGAAATGGCAGCTTAATAGGCAGTCCCATTTATGGTTATCCTATTCGTTTTCTGAGGTTGACCAACACTGCCAGGCTTTTGGTGTTAGGTGTGCACATGAAAACGATGCGACTCCTCGCCATACGGCAAGTTTATTGTTATCTCGCGATTTTGAAAGAGGTTGGCAAGCTAGCCTTGGTTATTACTATCTAGACGAAATGGCTTGGGTTCTTTGGAATGGTGATGTTAAGTCTTATGATCGTGTAGATATGCGAATTGCTAAGACCATTAACTTTGGCAGCTCAGATTTAAAAGTGGAGTTGATAGGCCAGAACCTTGGCGGTGATTACCACGAATTTAGCCAAAATAATGTATTTGAAACTCGTACTTTTGTTCGGGCTACTCTCCAGTTTCACTGATCATGATTTCAAGGGGTTGTTTGGCTCTTTTGATCTGATTTTAAGTGTACCTCTTGTTAGACTGGTTCCCTTGATGAATGAATACTTCATTTTATGCAGAAATGCATTGCGTTATATGGGAATAAGTTTTGGCCAAAAAGAAAACATCAGCCTATGTCTGTAACGATTGCGGTGCCGATTACACCAAGTGGCAGGGGCAGTGTAATGAGTGTAATGCTTGGAACACTCTTACTGAAGTTCGCTTAGGTTCTGCTGCTCCATCAGCCATACGAAGAGGTTCTGGCTTTGCTGGTGCTGCAAATGGCGCAGTCAGCAAACTCTCTGAAATAGAACTTTCTGAAATACCTCGAATAGGCACAGGAACTAAAGAGCTCGATCTGGTGTTGGGTGGGGGTCTTGTTCCCGGCTCCTGTATTTTGGTCGGCGGTGAGCCAGGTGCCGGTAAGAGTACGCTGCTGTTGCAAACACTCTGTGAGTTAGCCAAACATCAAACGGCCCTTTATGTCACCGGTGAGGAGTCCCCTCAACAGGTGGCTATGCGTGCCAATCGATTGGAATTACCTACAGATCAACTTGAAATTATGGCAGAGACCTCCGTAGAAACGATCTGTGCCACGGCAGAACAACTACAGCCAAAAATTTTGGTAGTGGATTCTATCCAGGTGATGCATCTTGAAGATGTAACCTCAGCACCAGGCAGCGTTTCTCAAGTGCGGGAAAGTGCCGCTATGTTGGTTCGCTATGCTAAGCAGACCAATACAGTGCTTTTGCTTGTAGGTCATGTGACTAAAGATGGCAGCCTCGCTGGTCCAAAAGTTCTAGAGCATATGATCGATTGTTCACTGATGCTGGAAGGCTCAAGTGATAGTCATTTTCGTACCATTCGCAGTAATAAAAACCGCTTTGGGGCAGTGAATGAGCTCGGTGTGTTTGCCATGACCGATAGGGGTCTCCGCGAAGTAGCAAATCCATCAGCAATATTTCTCCAGCGTGGAGATGAGGTTGCTTCAGGCAGTGTAGTGATGGTTGTTTGGGAAGGTACTCGGCCATTATTGGTTGAGCTTCAGGCCTTGGTAGATGACAGCCATCTGGGCAATCCCCGCCGTGTTACGGTAGGCCTCGAACATAATCGGCTGGCCATGCTGTTAGCTGTTTTGCACCGCCACGGTGGCATTATGGTGGGTGATCAGGATGTGTTTGTGAATGTGGTTGGTGGTGTCAAAGTTCTCGAGACCAGCGCTGATCTGGCATTGATCCTTGCAGTGATTTCCAGTTTTCGTGATCGCCCATTACCTCGAGATTTAATGGTCTTTGGTGAGGTGGGTTTGTCTGGAGAAATTCGCCCAGTACAAAATGGTCAGGAGCGACTTCGCGAAGCCGCTAAGCATGGTTTTAAACGAGCGATCGTACCGGCTGGGAATGCTCCGCGCGATCCAATCAAAGGTATGGAAGTTATCCCTGTAGGGA
>JAJFKD010000205.1 GCA_021773405.1 Porticoccus sp. | reverse complement strand
GATCAAGTACAGCATAGCTTGGGCTCGCCCCACGGCGAAAGATGGTATTAATAGGGAGCCACCTGTGGAAACAGTTTCATTAACGATCTTTGCTGTGGAGTCCCAAATGTCCTGGTTGTCATGAAGCCGGTTGCCATAGGTGGATTCGATGACCAAGTAATCGCAGTACACTGGCAATTCAGGTGCCCGCATAATCAGGTCGTTTCCTCGGCCCATATCGCCGCTGAAAAGAATATGTTTACCCGCTGCCTGAACATCCAGAAAGGAGGAGCCGAGAATATGGCCATTGGCATAAAAGCTAACGGATAGATCGCCTAGTGATACCCCTGGTTCTGGATCGTCAGAATCGGAAAAGCCAACAACTTCGAATAGTGCTAGTGCTTTCTGAGCATCTTCCTGGGTGTAGAGGGGTAGAGCTGGTTCATGGCGGCTGTATTTGTGGCGATTGCGGTAGGTCGCTTCTTCTTCCTGTAACTTTGCAGCATCCATTAAAAGAATTTTGCATAAATCCCGTGTGGCTTTGGTGCAAAAAACTGGTCCATTAAAGCCATTTTGTACCAGGCGAGGTAGATAACCGCTGTGGTCTAGATGGGCATGGGTAAGAAACACTGCTTCGATACTGGATGGATCAATGGGAAAGTCCCGCCAGTTACGTTCCCGAAGATGCTTGTAACCCTGAAATAACCCGCAATCCACAAGAACGTTACGGCCGTTAAATGTTAGTAGGTAGCGGGAGCCGGTAACAGTGCCTGCGGCACCTAGAAACGTTAGAGAAACACCATTGGTCATGCCGTCTTATCCTATGCTGTGTGAGACTTTTGGGTAGCTCAGTTTAAGCATAGGTGTAAACACTGAGGGGTCAATCCAGAATATTTGATCGAAATCTATTGGGTGTGTTTATCTTGCTAATTGTGGTTAAAACAGCAAGCTTCGCGGTTAAAGCAGTATGCCTAGGGGTTAAAACAGCAGTCTAGCGATTAAAACAGGAGGTCACTAAAGAGCAAAAATGCTACTGGCTCACCCATCTGTATTGTTCCAGCCAAAGGATGAATCGCAAAACCATTACCCACACTAGCGGTGGAAAGTATGCCACTGCTTTGATTGCCTGCCAGTTCAGCACAGGCTTCTCCTTTCTTATTGATCACCAATTTAGCTCGTAAATATTCCTGACGTTTAGCCGGTTTTGGCCGATCAAAATTAGCCGTCACCTGAATGGGGGTGGGCAAAATGTCGTTGGCTCCCTGGGTTTTTAGCAGGTAAGGGCGGGCTACAAGGGCACAGGTAACAAATACGGCTGCGGGATTACCAGGAAGTCCTAAAAATGGGGTGCCCAGTACGTTGCCAAAGGCCAGGGGCTTTCCGGGTTTGATGGCTAATTTCCAGAGATCAATACTGCCTAATTGTTCCACACAGGCTTTTACGTGATCCTCTTCACCGACAGAAACACCGCCGCTGGTGACGATGCAGTCCGCTTCTTTGGCGGCTCTGCGTAAGGCCTCTTCTGTAGCTTCAAAGCTATCGGCTACGATACCCAGGTCGATATAGTCAAACCCCAGGGCTTTCATTTGCCCTGCTAGGGTGTAGCGGTTTGAATTGTAGATATGTCCTGGTTGAAGCTCCGTGCCCGGTTCTACCAGCTCATCACCGGTGGAAAGAATGGCCACTTTTAATTTGCGGTAAACAGGGGCTTTAGCAATGCCTACAGAGGCCAGTAGGCCCATGTCTTGGGGTTTGATTCGATGACCGCGAAACATGATCACACTGCCATTCTGAATATCCTGACCCTGTGGGCGGATGTTATCGCCAGTTTTGGAAACAACAAGAACTGTTACATTGTCATCAGTCCATTCACAGTTTTCCTGCATCACTACAGTGTCTGCCCCAGCGGGTACTTCTGCACCGGTAAAAATTCGGGCGGCAGTGCCTGGCAGCAGGGGGGCAGGGGCTACGCCTGCAGGAATGCGTTGGCTGAGAGGTAACGTTGTAGAACCCTCGGATTTGAGGTCCGCGCTATTAAAGGCAAATCCATCCATAGCGCTGTTGTCAGCTGGAGGGACATCTACGGTGGATCGTTGATCTTCAGCGAGTACTCGACCCAAGGTCTCCTCTACAGAGACCATCTCGATTTCGGTAATAACCTTGGCAGAACTGAGTAGAGTTTCCAGTGCTTGTTCTACGGGCTGTAATCCGGGTTGATCACAACAGCTCATCCCCGTGGCCCACATTGTGATTCGCACTCTTCAGCCAGTTTTACATGGGGGATAAAGTTGCAGGGTTTGGTTCGGGCATCCAATTGTTCGCCAAGAATATTATCCCAGGCAGTCCGGCAGGCATTGGTGGAACCAGGCATACAAAAGATCAGGGTACGATTGGATAAACCTGCAACGGCACGTGATTGCAATGTTGAGGTGCCAATTTCCTGATAGGAGATATGCCGGAACAATTCACCAAAACCTTCGACCTGTTTGTCGAATAGTGGTGCCAGCGCTTCGGGAGTAGAGTCGCGGTCAGTAAATCCGGTGCCGCCTGTGGTCAGGATAACTTGAACTTTGGGGTCCGCAATCCAGCGAGAGACTTCAGCTCGCAATTGGTAAATGTCATCGGGAATTAATACTCGGTCAGCTAAGTTGTGCCCAACTTCGGTCAGGCGATCTACCAGTAACTGTCCGGAGGTGTCTTCATCCAGAGTGCGAGTATCAGAAACGGTCAGTACCGCTATTTCCAGTGGAAGAAATTCTTTTGAAGCGTGTGACATAAAATTCTCTAAACTCTCTTTTAATTTGTGTATGTATTTGGATTATTTGGTGGCGGAGACTAGAAGCGACATGACCAGCAGACCAAACAAAACAAATGACAGCATTTTCCAGAATAGCAGGGTATCTTTTTTTCCACCCTGTTGGATATCTTCTTTGAGAAATTCCGGATTGGGGTTTTTCAAGTCTGATAAAAATGCCTGCAGATTGTCGTAACGTAAATCAGGGTCAATGGCGACAGCTTTTTCCAGTGCTCGGTCAAACCATAGGGGGATTATATCTCGATGATTGTAGCCTGGTACGTAGCGGAGTTTAAGGAAGTCTGTATGAGTGTTACATTTTTCCAGTTTGGTCCCATAGGGTAAGAAACCAGTAAACATTTCGTAGACCATGACCCCCAATGAGTAGATATCTCCGCGGATACCGGTATTAATACGAAACCGGTAGGAGGGGTCAGCATAGTCGAGAGTGCCTAATGCAACTTCGCGCTCCATTGGGGTAAAAATTTCGTGGATGCCCGGGGCATAGACTGAGCCAAAATCGACTATTTTTGTTTTGAGGTCTGGCGTCACCATAATATTGCTGGGTTTTAGGTCTTGGTGAACCGTTTCTTTCTCATGCAGTGCTTCCATGCCCAGGGCAATTTGTTCGACTAATTTAATTAAGTCTCTTGGGCGCTTTTCAGGGTGTTTTTCCATCCATTCCTCAAGGGTTACCCCTTCTACCATTTCCATCAGATAGTAGAGGAATTTACGTTCTTTTTTCGAGGGAATGACTTTCACAACATTGGGGTGATCGACTCGGCTACCAATCCATTCCTCCATAATAAACCGCTCGATATAGGCGGGATCATCGCAATAATTCTGTGAAGGAGTTTTCATCACCAATACTTCACCAGATTCAATGTGCTTTACCCGGTAAAGCTGACTGCGCTCACTGGCGTACATTTCTTCCAGAACTTCATAACCATCAATTTTTAGTCCGGGTGCTAATTCGGGGGGGAAGGGCAAGCGGGTTAATCGTTCGTTGAGGTCTTCGATATTTTCCAGGCCAAGCTGGTCGATGCGTAGCAGACAACAACTGAGGTTGTCATTGCTATTTTGTTCAATGGCAGCATTAACAATGGATTCACAGGCAGTATTGTAATCATCAGGGTGGTTTTCGATTATGGTTTTGATTTCTGCTTCTGGCAGGAAGTCATGAATACCATCGGTGCTGAGAAAAAATATATCGCCTGGGTGTAGTGTGATTATGCTGGCATCTACATTAAGGCTGGTATCCATACCCATCGCTCGGATCAGGTAGTTTTCATCTTTTGAAATGCCTGCGGTATGGTCTCGGGTCAGCTGGGTAAACTCGCCCGTTTCAGCACTGAGGCGATAAATTCGACTGTCACCAATATGAAATAGGTAAGCCAGGTGTGATTTCACTACTAAAAAACTCAGTGTAGTGATGTAGCCTCTCGCCTCATCGGGGATTTCATTTCCCAGGTTATAGAGTTTACGGTTAAGCGGAGTGAGTATTTTCTGAGCGGCATGTTTAACACTCCATGTTTCTGGCGTGGTGTAGTAATCCGTTAGCACAGTTTTAACACATTGTTCAGCAGCTTCTTTTCCGGCTTCAGCGGTACTGACGCCATCGGCTACTACGGCCACAGCTCCCTTGGTGTTAAGCAGGTGACCATCTGGGATACTAAAGCCAACTGCATCCTCGTTGACGGGCTTGATGCCGGCTGATGTATAAATTCCCGTGGTGGCTTTAAAGGAGTGATTCAGTTCCATAGGAAGACTTTACCCTAATAAGCAATATGGCCCGCAACAATTGTTGTCGGGCCAGTTTTGATATCAACACAATATCATCGATTAAGTAACATCAATTAATTCCACGGTACCATCAGGCAATATTTCTGCCATTTTTCCGGAGGGTTCTTCCAGGAATAGTACAGCAAGGAAAATTACACCAGCTGATGCTGCAATCAAAAGGAAGAAGGTATTGTAGTCAACAAATGACAGGGCGGTTAAGTAGGTAACGGCTCCTACATTGCCATAAGCTCCAGCCATGCCTGCAATCTGTCCAGTCATACGGCGTTGGACTAATGGCACCATGGCGAAAACGGCACCTTCACCCGCTTGTACAAAGAAGGAACAGCACATTGTGGCTATGACTGCTAGTGGTATCCACCAGCTGCCATTTACTTGGCTTAGCATAAAGTAACCAGCAGCAAGTCCACAGATAAGGATCATCATAGTTTTACGGCGACCAAAGTGATCGCTAAACCAGCCGCCACTGGGGCGTGCTACCAGATTCATAAAGGCAAACCCTGATGCCAGCATGCCTGCTTTAACCGGATCGAGTCCTTCGAAGGTTTCCAGGAAGAACAGCGGCAGCATAGAAACCACGGCAAGTTCTGAACCAAAAGTAACAAAGTAAGACCAATCGAGAATGGCCACTTGCTTGAACTTGTAGCGTTGCATCTCGGGAACACCCGCTTTCAGATGTTCGTGATTAACCTTCCAGATTTGGCTGGCCTGGAAAATGTAGAGGGCAACTAAGCCGATGTAAATTAGGTTTACTGCGGAATCAGTCAGCAGTCCTAGATTTGAGGGTGATAGTTTCCAAGTTAGCACTGCTAGTGCAATGTACATGGGAATATTCATGGCCAGGTAAAACCACAGATCACCCCAACTGGTAACCTCCAGTCCGCCAGATTTTTTCGGTTTAAAGTAAGTGGAGCCTTTGGGAGTATTGCGGGCATGGATGTAGTAGAAGATGCCGTAGCAGGCGGCAATTACACCAGTACTACCAATAGCGTAGCGCCAGCCATTTTCCCCACCAAACATCAGCGCAATAGTAGGCAATGACAAGGCAGCAGCGGCGGAACCAAAGTTACCCCAGCCTCCGTAGATGCCTTCGGCGAGTCCTACTTGCTTGGCGGGAAACCATTCACCCACCATACGGATACCGATAACAAAACCAGCGCCGACAAAGCCGAGCAAAAACCGGAACAATGCCAGTTGCTCATAGGAGTTTGCGGTAGCAAAGAGTACACATATACCGCCGGATAGCACCAGTAGCCCGCTGTAGACATGGCGTGGGCCAAATTTGTCTACCAATATACCAATCAGGATCCGGGCAGGAATCGTCATGGCGACATTGAGAATCATCAGTGCCTTAACTTGTTGGCTGGTGAGGTCGAATGCTTCCTTAATTACAGCCAGCATGGGCGCATGGCTAAACCAGACTACAAAGGTAAGAAAAAATGCAAACCAGGTAATGTGTAAGGTTTTAATTTTAGGATCTTTTAAGTCCAGCAAATTAATTTTTGCTTCAGACATTTTGCTTTTCTCCTTGTCAGAAATTAGGTCGTCATAGACTAGATTTCTGCTGTCAGTAAAAAATATGCCGCTTTATTTGTTGTCGTTAACTTATTTCATAAGTTAACGACAAGACTCTTTATTGCGAGTAGCAAGCGACAAATTGAATTTAATAACTTGTGTAGAAAAGAGACTTGATCCAGGTCATCGATCATTTTGTGAAAATTATTGAAATAATCAAAAAATACTACTAAAGAAGTAATTTGGATTGAGTTGAAAATTTAGTAAATACAAATAGTTATAAAATTATTCTGTTTTTTTTAAAGCCCGGCTATGCATGTTGGGTATTTGGTAGTACTTCTTTAAAACCCACTTCTATAGGCAATGCTTTCTTTAATTATTGATATGCGTCAATTGAAAAAAGTCAGGTTAGAACCACTATTTAAGAGAGGATATTTTTTATTTGTTATCAATGTGTGGGTGTGTCACATGAACAGGATTTTTGTTGCTATTGATTTAAGGTCTAATATTGAAGCTATTTTAGATACAGCTAAGGATTTAGCCAGGGCTTATGATTCGGAAATAGTGCTTGCAACGGTTGAAAAAGAATTGCCGGGAGCTGAAGGGGCTGAAGAAGGTGAGGTGATGGATGATTTAGCCGAATCTTATGGTGATGATGTTCATGAGCTTCATTCGTTAGCTCGAAGCGTAGAATCTGAAGGGTTTAATTGTCGAGCTCTCATTTTAGAAGGAGTAGCTGCCAATCAGTTGGTTCAAGCAGCAAATGATTTAAATGCAGATTTACTCATCTTGGGCAATCATGGTCATAGTCCACTCTACGACACCTTGATTGGTGGTACTGCACCGGGTGTCATTCAATTTGCCAAGCAAAAAGTGTTGTTGGTTCCTTTAGAAGAATAATCAGGTAGCCGTAATAAGATAAATAGTCATTGTGGTAACGTGCATTTTGAAGTTGAAGCTTCCGATACTCCAGAAGTAAAAGATTGTAATTGTTTAATTTGTTCTAAGTCTGGATTTTTACACCTCATTGTCCCTAAGAGGAATTTCAAGTTGGTTTCTGGTAAAAGCTATTTACAGACTTACCAATTTAATACTGGGGTTGCTGAGCATACATTCTGTAAAGTATGTAGCATAAAACCTTTTTATATTCTCAGGTCAAACCCTGATGGGATGGACGTAAATATTAGATGTTTAGATTCACAACCAAGTGAAATTAAAATAATGAAACCTGATGGGAAAAATTGGGAAAAACATGCATATTCCCCGATTCATAAAAGTATATAGTGTAAATGTGAATCTTTCGTTTTAGGAGTTTTTATGTTTTACCTGATTTATATTAGCTCAGCCACAAAACATATGGATGACGAAGCCTTGATGTCTCTGCTAGAGCAAAGTAGAGATAAAAACTTGACCCTAAATGTAACTGGCATGCTTGTGTATAAAGATGGTTCTTTTATGCAGATGTTGGAAGGCGATAAGCAAACGGTACTTGATTTATATAATACGATCACGGTAGATAACCGCCATAAAGGTGTTATAACCATGATGACTGGAGACATTAAAGAACGAAACTTTGAAAATTGGTCGATGGGTTTTTGTAATATGGATAAAGAAAAAGATTTACCAGAGTTTGATGATTACCTAGAAAAAAATCTCAATCTTAGACTGTTTCATGAAGACTCAAAAAATGCCTATCGATTTATGGTTAAATTTAATGAATTAAATTAATCATTTGTTCTGAAAAATTTGTATTACTTTACCCTATTTTCTACTGCCCAAACGGCAGCTTCAACCCTGGATCGCAACCCTAATTTTTTCAGTAAGTGTTTTACATGAACTTTTACTGTGGCTTCAACAATATTTAATTGGCGGCCTATCATTTTATTACTTAGCCCTTCAGCAATCATTTTGAGAATTTCTTTTTCTCTTCGTGTTAATGAGTTATAGCTATCGCCTCTGCCTTTGTTGCTGTCATCACGAAAAGATTTAGCTAAGATTTCTGTTAATTCTTCAGAGAGTACTAATTTTCCAGAGCAGGCTTCACGGATACGATCTACAAGCCTTTCTGGCTCCATATCTTTTAGTAAATAACCATCTGCTCCTGCTTTTAGCGCAGTAACGACATCATTTGTATCGTCGGAAACAGTAAAGACTACAATGCGGCAACTAACGCCGGCATCACGCATGGCTTGAAGAGTTTCAATGCCATCCATACCTTTCATGGTCAGGTCGAGCAAAACCAAATCGGCTTCTAGTTCCTGTACAAGAACAACGGCATCAGCCCCATTACTGGCTTCAGCAATAACCTTCATATCATCCTCGAGTTCCACCAATTGTCGCACACCCTTTCTCAGCAGCGGATGGTCGTCGACCAGGATTAATCTACTTTTGGAATCGTTCATTCCAAGCCTCTTTTATGGTTTGCATTTTAGTGGAGTGGATTCTATGTCAGCCTGTAGTCTAATGTTGCTTGCTTGAAAACCACTTGATCTCGCTCAGTTTTAATTTAGTTAAAAGCTTCGGGTATAAAGGCCAATGAGACGGTTGTTCCATCACCATTATTTGAAGTTATGTTTAATTCACCATCAACTAATTTAGCACGTTCTTGCATGGTGGATAGTCCATAGTGATGTTCTTTGTAGGGGTTATCTGAAATACCAACACCATTATCAACGACACTAAAGATGGTTTTATGGCCATCTTGTTGTTCACACTTTAGTTCTATACGATCTGATTTTGAGTGTTTGACAGCATTGGTCATGGCTTCTCGAATAATTTGAAGAACATGGATGTCTTCATTAGCTGATAAGGGGCAGTGTCCTAGCCCATAGTCGAGAACCACATCAATATCATCACGCATTTTGTCAAATTCATCGACCGTTGCTTTTAATGCTAAATAAAGCGTGGGTGCATCAAGTTTTAAACGGAAAGTGGTTAACAATTCTCTTAGGTGTTTATAGGCAGCATTCATACCTTGCTGGAGATCCTCTAAACCTTCACGAACATCTTCTTCTGGTGCTTTTCTCTCGAATAATTTAGCAATTCTGGCAACTTGCATTTTCATGTAAGAAAGGGACTGAGCTAAAGAATCGTGCAATTCACGGGCAATAATAGAGCGTTCTTCAAATAACATAAGCCGCCTACTTAACCCTTCGCGATATTGAAGTGCCATTGCAAAAGATAAATGCTCTACCACAGATTCTATCAGCCTCTTCTGCCAAGGCTCGAGGGGAAGGTTTTCTCCGGTTTTAACATACAAAAACCCGAAGCTTTCGCCTGTATCTTCAATGGCGAAAGACTCTTCTCCTTTTTCTGGGTGTTTATTATCAGGGCGCATAAAACAGTTAACACAATCGCCTATATCGCAAGGGTGCTGGTCGTCAGAAGGGAGAATAAGGTCATATTTTTCTGTACTGGCTTCACTGGTCAAGCAGAGGGAGAGTTGAGGAATGCCGGTCAGTTTTTTAAGGTCAGTAACAATATCAGCTAGTTTGTCTCGTTCGATGGGGGCATCGGATAGCCGTTGCGCCGTATTGTAGAGAAAATCCAGAATTTGATTGGTTTGTTGTAATTGGGCCGTTTTGTCATTTACCAAATCTTCTAGTTTTCGATAATGTCTTGCCAGGCTGGCAGACATATCGTTGAAGGTACTACAAAGCAGGCCAATTTCATTAACACCTTCGTAGTAAGTTCGGTACGAAAAATCTCCCACACTGGTATGTTCCGCGGCTCGGACTAAATCTTTTAGTGGCTTAACCAGGTTTTGATCAGCTCTCATAACAATAAAAACAAGGGCAAGAAAAGATAGAAAAATACTCAGGCCTTCATAGACACCAAGTAATTCAATTTTTTCCTCGGTGTTTTGTTGGATACTTAATACTAGGCTGTTGATTTTGTCGACGTGATCGTCGACTTGAGATAAATAGCGATTGCTAGCATTACTTATTTGCTCAGTGCTTATTTGTGAACCAGACATAATTGTTGAAAAAATGGGGACAATATTTTTTTCCCAATTATCTACGACTTCATCGTAACGTTGTTTAATTCCCCCACGACCAACTTTTTCTGCCGCTTTGGAAATACTTGATTGATAGAGTTTTTGAGAAAATAGTTGATGCTCTTTTGTTAAAGCCTCAGCTATTTTAATTTCTGACATGTCCTTATTTGGTTGCTGCAGTAATACCGCTATACGGTATGACTGCATACGCATAGAGCCAGCAATATTGATTGCCTCAGCATCATGCTGTGTGTTCAGTGTGACTAAAAGTGAAATGAGCATACTTGCCAAGGCTAGTAGGCCAATCACCACCATTGGTATCAAAACCTGAATAGCAATAGATTGAGAAAAACGTAATTTTTTGCCAGCGATCATTTTTGTCATAGTGCTTACCACTAAATACCTAACTGATTGGTCAAGCCCCCCATGCTTTTAGGGGTGCGCCATTAACCTACTGTTTTATATGTAAAAGTTTCGATTTTTTTGCTACCACTTTGGTGGTATTTGGCCAGTTGTTGTACTACTGATGGACCAAGGCCTATTGATGCAGGTCATGTTCCACTTTGTCGTCTATCACTACATTCAGTTCCATATTATTTAATCAGTTAATACCCGATGACTGCAATGAACAATCAAAAATGGTACGGATTAGGCGTGTGTACAGTGGCATTTGCTGCCAACTTTGCCGCCTGGACGCTATTTGCCATTTTAGGGCTACAAATACGCACAGACCTTGGATTGAGTGACACTGCATTTGGTGTTTTGTTGGCAACGCCTATTCTTACTGGAGCGGTGGCTTGTCTTGTTTGTGGGATTCTTGCTGAGCGGTTTAGCGCGCGGGTGATTTTTTTTACTCAAACAGTAATCGTTGCACTCTCACTTTTTACTCTTCCCTATGCCCAGACTTTTGGCCAGTTTCTATGTTTTGGTTTGGTGTTGGGTATTTCAGGCGGCACCTTTGCCACGGGTATCAGTTATGTCTCCAGCTGGTTTGAAGGTGCTCTTCAGGGTACCGCCATGGGGATCTTTGGTGCGGGGAATGTTGGGGCGGCGATAACCAATTTGGTGGCTCCGATTATTATTCTCAACTATGGATGGCAGGCGGTGCCAAATTATTATGGAATTGTCCTGTTAGTGATATCCGTACTTTTTTGGTTTTTTACCCGGCCAGATTCAAAGCAACGAGATCTGGAGAGAGCTGCTCAACCCTTATCAAAAGGTTTGCACCCATTGCGCCAGCTTCGTGTTTGGCGGTTTGGCCTCTACTACTACTTTGTGTTTGGTGGTTTCCTTGCATTGACCTTGTGGTTGCCTCAGTACTATGTAGGCGAATATGGTTTAGACCTTAAAACAGCTTCCTTTGTAACACTTTTATTTACCTTGCCTGCTGCCATTGTCAGAGCCCTTGGCGGTTGGTTCGCTGATAACTTTGGTGCCCGCCGGATTAATTGGTTGGTTTTCTGGGTCTGCCTAGTCTGTTTATTTTTCCTATCTTACCCGCCGACCACAATGACCATTCATGGTATCGAGCGAGATCTTTTTCTGGATATTCGTATTTCTATGTGGATGTTTGTGTTGCTGACCTTTGTGGTGGGTTTGGCTATGGGTTTTGGCAAAGCCAGTATCTTTCGAATTATTTATGACTACTACCCGGACAACGTTGGTGTGGTGGGTGGCGCTGTAAGTGCCATCGGAGCACTGGGTGGATTTTCATTGCCGATATTGTTCGGGGTAGCCGCAGATCTTACCGGAATACGCAGCTCCTGTTTCATGCTGCTTTACGGAGTGTTGGCAGCTTGCATGGTGTTGATGTTTTACGCAATCAAGCTGGATGAGTTCAAGCAACGGGTTAATCAGGCCCGTGCTGATGATTTTTTAACGTTATAAAAAGTAATAGATGAGGAATAACTGCTATGGCTGATCTACAAAAATGGGATGTTGAAGATCCCGACTTTTGGGAGTCTGAGGGCAAAAAGACCGCCAATAGGAATCTATGGATTTCTATTCCCAGTCTGTTGTGTGGTTTTGCTGTTTGGCTTTATTGGGGAATTATTACGGTTCAGATGTTGAATCTAGGTTTTCCTTTCGCTAAATCAGAATTGTTCACATTGATGGCAATTGCGGGTTTAACCGGAGCAACATTACGAATACCCAGTAGCTTCTTTATTAGGTTATGTGGTGGGCGTAATACGATTTTTTTCACCACAGCATTATTGATGCTGCCGGCGTTCGGTGCAGGTATTGCACTACAGGATAAGAACACGCCACTTTGGGTGTTCCAGATATTGGCACTGTTATCCGGTTTTGGTGGCGGTAACTTTGCCTCATCCATGTCTAATATCAGCTTTTTCTTTCCTAAGAAGCAGCAGGGTTTAGCGCTAGGTTTGAATGCCGGATTGGGTAATTTCGGTGTGACCAGTATGCAGATTTTGGTTCCTTTGGCCATGACCTTTGGCCTATTCGGCGCCATGGGTGGTGATTCCATGACGCTGGAACAAACCTCCGGTACGTTGATTGGTAAGATCCCTGCAGGTACTGAAGCGTGGATCCAAAATGCTGGTTTTGTCTGGCTATTGTTCTTGGTTCCGTTGGCATTTTTGGGCTGGTTCGGTATGAACAACTTGCGTACAGCTGAAGTGTCGCCAGATATTCCTAACCCTATTGGTAGCTTCCTTACGATTTCTGGCATGTTGCTGATTGGTTTTGTGACAGCGGCTGTAGGATTGTGGTTGATGTTGCCAGAAGCAGCTAATGGCTCCGGCTTTGGTGTGCCAAAAGAAGTTGTTTTGGTGTTAGTCATTGCCAGTACGGTGTTTGCTCTCAAGCTAATTCCTGGCCAGATTAAGCCAAACCTTCAGCGTCAGTTCAAAATTTTTGAAAATAAACATACCTGGGTGATGAGTGTTATTTACACCATGACCTTTGGTTCTTTTATTGGCTTTGCAGCTTCTTTCCCACTGTCGATTAAAGTGATTTTTGGTTATCAGCATATCCTGGTTGATGGCGTGATGACTCACGATACTGTGAATGCCAATGGCCCGAGTGCATTGATGTATGCCTGGATGGGACCATTTATTGGTGCGCTGATTCGCCCTGTGGGTGGTTGGATTTCCGATAAAGTAGGTGGTGCACTAGTTACT
This sequence comes from Porticoccus sp., assembly GCA_021773405.1. GTDB lineage: Bacteria > Pseudomonadota > Gammaproteobacteria > Pseudomonadales > Porticoccaceae > Porticoccus. Next base: position 3,558 of record JAJFKD010000205.1, on the reverse strand, counting down.
CAGATCTGTTCTGTAGTGATGGTAGGTAGTGCATTGGGTGTGGCTTACTATATGAAGGCAGCTTACGGTTCTGCAACACCAGAACAATTCTTCCTACCTTTCTTCATGTTGTTCCTGTTGTTATTTGCAGCAACGGGCATTGGTAATGGTTCTACCTTCCGCACTATCGCGATGGTCTTCCCTAAAGAACAAGCTGGACCTGTTCTAGGCTGGACATCAGCGGTTGCTGCCTACGGTGCTTTCTATATTCCTAAGGTGCTTGGTGAGCAAATTAAGGCCACCACACCTGAGGTTGCACTGATCGGTTTCGCCTCCTTCTACGCAGTTTGTATTTTGATTAATTGGTTCTTCTACCTGCGTAAGAGTGGTGAGTTTTATAACCCTTAATGTTTGAGAGCAGTAGTGCTGATGTAGTTGTTACATCAGCACTTTTAAAACGAGAACATTAAGTAAAAAAGTTAAATAGTGAGAGTAAAGCCATGAGTCATTTTCTCGATAGCTTGCAATTCTTCAAACAGACCAAGGTGGATGATTTCGCTGATGGTCACGGAGAAACCCGGAATCAAAATCGGGAGTGGGAGAATAGCTACCGCCAACGTTGGCAGCACGACAAAATTGTTCGTTCTACCCACGGTGTGAACTGTACCGGTTCTTGTAGCTGGAAAATTTATGTCAAAAATGGATTGATTACCTGGGAAACTCAGCAGACTGACTACCCTCGTACTCGTCCAGATCTGCCCAACCATGAACCACGCGGTTGTCCACGTGGAGCTAGCTATTCCTGGTATATCTACAGTGCCAACCGGGTTAAATATCCTAAAGTACGCAAGCCATTGTTGAAGCTATGGCGAGATGCTCGCAAACAATTTGATAACCCCGTAGATGCCTGGGCCTTTATTGTCGAAGACCCTATTCGTGCTGAATCTTATAAGTCAAAGCGCGGTTTGGGTGGCTTTGTTCGTTCTTCATGGGATGAGGTGAACGAAATTATTGCCGCGGCCAACGTCTACACAGCTAAAGAGCATGGCCCTGATCGGATTATTGGTTTCTCACCGATTCCTGCCATGTCTATGGTTTCTTACGCTGCTGGCTCTCGCTACCTGTCATTGATTGGCGGTGTGTGCATGAGCTTCTACGACTGGTACTGCGATTTGCCGCCAGCCTCTCCAATGACCTGGGGTGAGCAAACAGATGTTCCGGAATCTGCTGATTGGTACAACTCGAATTATCTGATTCTGTGGGGCTCCAATGTGCCACAGACTCGTACTCCGGACGCACACTTCTTTACTGAAGTTCGCTACAAGGGTGCAAAAGGTGTGGTGATTACCCCGGACTACAGTGAAGCAGCCAAGTTGGCTGATATGTGGTTGAACCCAAAACAGGGTACTGATGCCGCTGTAGCTATGGCCTTTGGACACGTGATTCTAAAGGAATTCCACCTTGAAAATCCTAGTGCTTACTTCACGGAATATGTCCGTCAGTATTCTGATATGCCAATTTTGGTAAATCTGGAAGCCACTGATGGTGGCTACAAGCCGACTCGATTCCTACGAGCTTCTGATCTGGCAGATAACCTAGGTCAGGACAATAACCCTGACTGGAAAACCATTGCTCTTGATGAAAATACAAATGAGTTGGTTTCGCCACAAGGCTCCATTGGATACCGTTGGGGTGAGCAAGGTGAAGGGGTTGGTAAATGGAATATTGAAAACCGCGAAGGTAAAAACGGCAATGAAGTAAAATTGCAGCTTTCCCTTAAAGATGGCGGTGATGTTGATGCTGTAGCATTTCCTTATTTTGCTGCAGGTGAAACAAGTAGTGAGCATTGGGACCACCAGGAGGGTGAAAGCATCCAAATGCGCAATGTGCCCACCAAAACATTGACTTTGGCCGATGGTTCCCAAACCAAAGTTGCCACAGTCTATGACCTTATGATGGCCAACTACGGTATTGATCGTGGATTAGGCGGTGACAATGTGGCTTCAAGTTTTGATGATGAAACCATTGCTTACACCCCGGCCTGGCAGGAAAAAATTACCGGTGTTCCTCGTGCCAAAATTATACAAGTGGCTCGTGAATTCGCTGACAATGCTGATAAGACCCGTGGTAAATCTATGGTGATTGTCGGTGCAGCAATGAACCACTGGTACCACATGGATATGAACTACCGCGGTTTGATCAATATGCTGATCATGTGTGGCTGTGTAGGCCAAAGTGGTGGTGGTTGGGCTCACTATGTAGGACAGGAAAAACTTCGTCCACAAACTGGCTGGCTTCCACTGGCATTTGGCCTGGATTGGAGCCGTCCACCTCGCCATATGAACTCCACTTCATTCTTCTATAACCATAGTTCACAGTGGCGTCACGAAAAAGTGAGCATGCATGATGTGCTATCGCCTATCGCGGATAAATCACAGTTCCAAGAGCATATGCTCGACTACAACATTAAAGCCGAGCGTATGGGTTGGTTACCCTCAGCGCCACAATTGAATAGAAATCCACTGCAAATTACTCGTGAAGCAGAAGCCGCAGGCATGGATCCAAAAGATTACGCCGTGCAGCAGCTAAAATCTGGTGATCTACGTTTTGCTGCGGAGCAACCCGACAACCCAGATAACTTCCCTCGGAATCTGTTTATCTGGCGATCAAATCTATTGGGTTCTTCCGGTAAAGGTCATGAGTACATGCTGAAGTATCTACTGGGTACTAAAAATGGTGTGATGAATGATGATAACGGTGTTCGTGATGGGTTGATCCCTGAGGAAGCTGAGTGGGTTGAAGAAGGTGCCACCGGTAAGTTGGATTTGGTGACTACACTGGATTTCCGGATGTCTTCCACCTGCGTGTACTCTGATATCGTGTTGCCCACAGCAACTTGGTATGAAAAGGATGATTTGAATACATCCGATATGCACCCCTTTATTCACCCACTATCAAAAGCGGCTGATCCTGCATGGGAAGCGCGTTCTGATTGGGATATCTATAAAGGTATCGCTAAGAAATTTTCTGAAATAGCAGCCTTTAATGGCAACTTGGGTGTTGAAAAAGACTTTGTGACTGTTCCTATGCTTCACGACACACCCGGAGAGCTGGCACAGCCCTTTGATGTAAAAGATTGGAAGCACGGTGAATGCGATCTGATTCCTGGCGAAACTGCACCTAACATGGTGGTGGTAGAGCGGGATTATCCCAACACCTATAAGAAGTTTACCTCTCTTGGACCATTGCTGGAAAAACTAGGCAACGGCGGTAAAGGTATTGGCTGGAACACAGATGAAGAAGTGAATCTGCTACGCGACCTTAACTACACCGTGACGGAAGAGGGTATCAGTAAAGGCCAGCCTCGCATTGAGTCGGCTATTGATGCTGCTGAGGTGGTGCTGAGCTTAGCGCCGGAAACTAATGGTAATGTTTCGGTAAAAGCCTGGGATGCGCTGGGACAAATAACTGGTCGCGATCACAAGCACCTGGCAGAACCCAAGCACGATGAAAAAATTCGCTTCCGCGATATTCAGGCACAGCCGCGCAAGATTATCTCCTCACCCACATGGTCTGGTT
>JAJFKD010000204.1 GCA_021773405.1 Porticoccus sp. | reverse complement strand
CGCCCAGCCCAGTAAAAGCACTGGCAGAAAGCCACGGAATACCTGTCCACCAACCACTAAGCCTGAAAGATGCCGAACAACAGCAGGTTTTAGCAGAACTCAACGCTGACATTATGGTGGTAGTTGCCTATGGGCTATTGCTACCTCCCACCATTTTGGACACCCCCAAACATGGCTGTATCAATGTCCACGCCTCACTGTTACCGCGCTGGCGTGGCGCTGCCCCCATACAAAGGGCTATTGAAGCCGGTGATACAGAAACGGGCGTGACTATTATGCAAATGGATGTGGGGTTGGATACTGGTGATATACTTCAGACCTGCTGTTGCACCATAGAAAAAAGTGATACTGGCGGCTCACTGCACGATAAACTTGCCGTTATAGGACCTCCTGCTCTCTTGACCACCCTGGAACAGATAGCACAGGGTACCGTCGTAGCAGAGAAACAAAATGATGCCTTCAGCAATTACGCACCCAAAATCACTAAGCAAGAAGCTCTGCTTGATTGGTCGCAGCCAGCAGATGTACTTGAATGTAAAGTAAGAGCGTTTAACCCTTTTCCTGTTGCCTATACAACACTGGGGCATGATCGTATTCGTATTTGGCAAGCCGAATTAAGCACTCAATTAAGTAAAGGCTGTGTAAGTGATGCCCCTGGAACAATTCTCGAAGCAAACAACAACGGAATCAAGGTCAGTACAAAAGAGGGCAGCCTGCTAATTACCGAACTTCAACTAGCTGGAAAAAAACGCTTGCCAGTATCAGAGATACTCAAATCACGTGCAGAACTATTTTCATCAGGTACTGTGTTGGGGCATGCAACCAATGACAGAGAAGCAAATAATAAGGAATCAGCGCAGTGAATGTTCGTGTTGCTGCTGCCCGAGTTGTCACTGCCGTACTACAAGATGAAGGCTCTCTGAGCAGCCTTCTACCGACGTACCTCAGCAAAGTGGATGAACGTGACAGAAGCCTTCTTCAACAGCTCTGCTATGGCACCCTTCGCTATTACCCAAGAATTGAGGCCTATTTAAATCTGCTTCTAACCAAACCCTTTAAAGCTAAGGATAAGGATATTGAAGCTGTGCTCGCCTGCTCCATCTATCAATTACTGGAAACTCGAATTCCTTCACATGCAGCAGTAAATGAAGCTGTAGCTGCCTGTAAAGCACTAAAAAAACTCTGGGCCAAAGGTCTTGTCAACGCCGTGCTACGCCGTTTTCTCCGTGAAAAAGAGCAATTAGATACAACATTGGAAAAAAGCCTGGAATTCAAGACCCTTCACCCTAAATGGCTGGTTAAATTATGGCGTGATACCTGGCCCGATCAATTCGAAAATATTATCAGCGGCAATAATTCCCAAGCACCGATGACCCTGAGGGTTAATCAACGAAAAAATAACCGCGCTGAATATTTAAGCATGCTTCAATCGGCGGGAATAGAAGCCTCCGCAACCCAGCATAGCCCGTCAGGCATTACCCTCAAAAAACCACAAGACGTTGCCGCTCTACCCGGTTTCTCTGAAGGAGCTGTCAGTGTTCAGGATGAGGCAGCTCAACTGTCAGCATATTTACTCAGCCCAAAAGCAGGAGAGCAAATTCTCGATGCCTGCTGTGCGCCAGGAGGGAAAACCTGCCATATCCTGGAACTGGTAGATAACAATGCCGAAATAGTCGCACTGGATATTTCATCAAAACGACTAGAGCGCGTCGAAGAAAACCTTGAACGTTTAGACTTGCAGGCTGCCTTAATTGGGGCCGACGCATCCGACACAAAGAGTTGGTGGGATGGACAGCCATTTGATCGAATTTTACTCGATGCGCCCTGTTCTGCCACTGGGGTAATACGTCGCCACCCCGATGTGAAACTACTGCGTAAACCAGCAGATATTGCTAAGCTTGCTGAATTACAATTAACACTACTTAATGCGCTATGGCCTCTACTAAAAGAAAACGGCACCTTACTTTATGCCACTTGTTCAATCTTGCCAGAAGAAAATGATCAAGTAGTTTTAAAATTTTTGGATGCTACAAAAAATGCCTCTCTACATGCGCTTAACTTAGAATTAAAAAGCTTAGAATCACTAAACACAGAATCACAAAAGCTTAATGTAGGAATCGACACACCTGCCGGACATCAATTATTTCCTCAAGTTGGTGGCCATGATGGTTTCTACTATGCTCTGTTAAAGAAAGGCTAAATAATAAAGCCGCTAAGGAATACTCGTTATGAAAATTGTTATTGTTGGGGCTGGGCAAGTAGGCGGTACCCTGACGGAGCATCTCGCGGGAGAAGCTAACGATATTTCTGTTATTGACCTGGATGAGAAACGCCTTCGCGAACTACAAGACCGCCTTGATATAAGAACTGTTCAAGGCATGGCATCCTATCCCCACGTACTAGTAAGAGCCGGTATTGAAGATGCCGACATGTTGGTAGCAGTAACCAACAGTGACGAAATTAATATGACAGCCTGTCAGGTTGCCCACTCGCTATTTAGAACACCCACTAAAATTGCCCGTGTCCGAAATCGCAGTTACACCTCCAAGCAATATCGCGAGCGGTTATTTAATGACGATAACTTCCCGGTAGATTTTATTATCTCACCTGAACAAGTTGTCACTGATTATATTTACCGCCTGATAAAGCAGCCTGGCGCACTCCAAGTGCTTGATTATGCCGGAGGGTTGGCACAATTAGTTGCTGTTCGCGTAGTTAAAGGCGGCCCTCTGATGGGCCAGGAATTACGCTTTCTTCGCGAGCATATGCCAAATGTAGATGCCCGCGTCGCAGCTATTTTCCGCAAAGACCGGCCCATTGCACCTGAGGGTGATACAGTTATTGAAGAACACGATGAAGTATTCTTTATTGCCGCCAAGAAAAATATCCGCAAGGTCATGGGTGAACTGCGCAGGCTGGATAACCCCTATCGACGATTAATCATCGCCGGGGGTGGCAACATTGGCTATCGCTTGGCCAAGGCATTAGAAAGTGACCATAATCTTAAAATTATCGAGTACTCCGAAGAACGCTGCCGTTACATTTCAGAACGCTTAAATAGCACGGTTGTACTCAATGGTTCGGCCACAGATCAAGATTTACTATTAGAAGAAAATATCGATAAAACGGATGTATTTCTGGCACTAACCAATGATGATGAAGTTAATATCATGGCCTCTCTACTAGCCAAACGATTGGGCGCCACTAAGGTGATGACACTAATCAACAACCCCGTTTACGCTAACCTGGTGCAAGGGGGAGAAATTGATATCGCCATATCACCACAACAGGCAACAACCAGTATCTTGCTTGCTCACGTGAGAAGGGGTGACACTGTGAGTGCACACTCCTTACGTAGAGGTGCCGCTGAAGCCATGGAAATTATTGTTCATGGTGATCGCAAGTCATCGAAGGTCGTTGATCGTGCTATTGAAGATATTAAATCACCACCAGGTGTGACGTTAGCCGCCTTGGTACGTGATGGTGAAGTGATTATTGCACACCACGATACTGTGGTACGTAATAACGACCATGCCATTGTATTTGTCGTCGATAAAAAGAAAACTCGAGATGTTGAGAAGCTATTTTCTGTGGGACTGACTTTTTTCTAAAGTACTGCCCCTAGAACAGTTGCTCCCGCTGTAACAGCAACCAGCTTAATAACACCTTATCTAACAACAGAAAAAGAAGGCACGAAAAAACACTATGCATTTTTCGGTGATTTCAAAAGTTCTCGGCATGCTGTTAATGATTTTCAGCCTGACGTTGTTGCCGCCTATGCTGGTAGCCAGCATCTATGATGAGAATACCCACCAAGCCTTCTTCCTATCTTTTGCTATTACCTTTTCCATCGGCATGGCCATGTGGCTGCCTTTCAGTCGAAATAATGCAGACCTGAGAACTCGGGATGGCTTTCTAATTACCGTTATGTTCTGGCTCGAATTAGGCATCGTGGGCGCACTGCCTTTCGCTTTGGTCGATGTCGTTCACTTATCCTTTACCGATGCTGTTTTTGAATCCATGTCTGGTCTCACTACGACTGGAGCCACTGTTATCACCGGTTTAGACATACTGCCAAAATCCATTCTTTACTACCGGCAACAACTTCAGTGGTTGGGTGGCATTGGTATCGTAGTGATTGCTGTAGCTGTTATGCCCATGCTCGGTGTTGGTGGTATGCAGCTATACCGTGCTGAAACGCCAGGCCCTGTTAAAGACAGTAAGTTAACACCGCGTATCACCGAAACGGCCAAAGCACTATTTATTATTTATGTCACATTGACAGTTACCTGCATGGCAGCCTATTGGCTAGCAGGCATGACATTCTTTGATGCACTTGCACACAGTTTTTCGACCGTAGCCATAGGCGGTTTCTCTACCCATGATGCCAGTATGGGATTCTTTGATAACAACCCTGCCATTATCAGTATTTGTATCGTCTTTATGATTCTTTCAGGGCTTAGTTTTGGACTACATTACTATGCCTGGATTCGGAAGTCTGTCTCGCATTATCTGCGCAATCCAGAAGCAAAAATGTATTTAATGATGCTACTAACAGGCTCTATATTAGTTTGTTCGTATCTCTATTTTAGTGGTACCTACAATAAAGAAGACAGCCTCTATCACGGTGTTTTCCAATTAGTTTCGCTGATGACAACTACTGGCTTTGCCACAGACAACTTTAGCGCTTGGCCCAGCTTTGTGCCGTTTCTTTTGGTGTTCTTTTCTTTCTTTGGTGCCTGTGCCGGTTCTACCGGTGGGGGTATCAAGGTGGGTCGTATGCTGATTCTTGCAAAACAAGGTATACGTGAAATTTATCGACTGATTCACCCTAATGCCATATTCCCCATCAAGGTCCGCAACAAACACGTACCCGACAGAATTACCGATGCAATTTGGGCCTTCTTCGGTGTCTATCTGGCCGTTTATTACTTCATGGTATTACTACTTATGGCATCGGGGCTCGACTATGTCACCGCCTGGTCTGCCACAGCTGCCTCATTGAATAATCTTGGACCTGGATTGGGTGAAGTCGCTTCTCACTATGGCGATATCAATACTTTTGCCAAATGGGTGCTATGCAGTGGAATGATTTTGGGGCGTCTGGAGATTTTCACTCTATTAGTATTATTCACCCCAATGTTTTGGCGTAGATAGTCTGGCATAGATAAATCGTCATTATTTGAGCTCTGAACTGTCAACAAAAAATAGACTCAAACGTTTATAGGGTAATACTTGGTTTCTAATTTGTAGGTTTCTAACTTCTAACTCACCACACATTTTTCCGTAAGGCTTTTAGATGAAGAACATATACTTGGTTTTGGTATTAGTCTGTACATCCACCTTATTTGCATGCTCAACCCAAACTACTCAAAACTCAAGCATGAATACCACCTCTTTCATTCCTGAAATAAAGCAAGACAACACCAAACTCTTTACCTATACAGTGCTCGATCCCTCGGAAGAAAAGCGTAGCAGTATGCCCGCCTATTGGAAAAAAGAGGTGGGTCGTGGCACAAAAAGCCTGGATGAAACCCGGAAAAGGAGAAATCCCAATATCGTGATAGAAAGGAAAAAAGAACTCATGCTGTCCCAATTGGGTACCAAATTAGCAGAAACCGACTTTTGTCGAGATGGCCATATCATTATCAATAGTTACTTTGAGCTTGCACGATCTAGTGTCAAAGGAAAATGCAATGATAGCGCCACACAAGCAGACCGAGTAAAATTTCCATCAGCTATTTCTACAACGACTACAGAATTTGATTCTTTAAGTGAAGGGCTGCTGGATACATCAAAGTAATCATATCAATGCAGAACCTGAGAGAAAGATGTCCCTTACCGAAAACCTCGAAAATATGTTGGCAACGGGTAATGACTCTGCCATGTTACGATTTGGACTTGGAAGTGCCTATTTAAGTGATAAACAATATCAAAAAGCTATCCCCCATTTACAAAAATGTATAGATATGGATGATAGCCATTCCGCAGCTTATAAGCTGTTGGGAAAAGCCCAAATGAAATTGGGATTAAGCGAGCAAGCCAAAGCTACATTGAAGGTAGGGCTTGAAAAAGCCATCCAAAATGGCGATAAGCAAACAGAACGAGAAATTCAGGTGTTCTTAAAGAAACTTTAAGTGCACCTGAATAGGCTTCAACTACACACATCAATATAATTAGTATTAGTTTTTACAGGACTTTTTCATGAAGTATCAACATATTTTCTTAGTACTTGTTTCCGCTTTAGGCTTGTTAGCATGTTCAAGCCAACCAACAGAAAAACCAAAGCTGAGTGAAACATTCAACACAGAGATTAAATCAAGTGGGCTAAAACAATTTACCTATACCGTCGTCGACCTCTCTAGAAATCGGGAAAGCATGGCCGCTTATAGGCAAAAAGAAGTAGATCGAGGCACCAAAAGTCTGGATCAAACCAGAGAAAAGAGGAACCTTAAAACCGTTCAAGATCGCAAAAGAAAAGAAATTGTCCCACTACTGGAAGCAAAAATTGTCGAGTCTGGTTTCTGTCAGGGTGGCTACCGTATGACCAATAGTTATTTCCGTCAAAATCGTTCAGAAATTAAGGGCGAATGTAACGATACCGCAACAAAACAGGACAGAATAAAGTTTCAGTCTACTGCATCGAGAAAGTATGACACTGGCTCAAGCTCTAATACAGAAACAGGTACCGAACCAGGTGTTATTAATAGTGACAATATGATTTTAAATTTGCCGTAACTCTACGTAACGGCCATTTTATAAATCTAAAATAAAATGGCTACACCAAGTAAAAAAAGTAAAACAATATAAGGGTAAGCAACGGTAGGCCTTATGGCCTGCCGAAAATACTCATTCATTAATCCCGCAATCCCCAGTCTGGTCTCAACATATTGACTATTAAACTGATACGCTTTTCCATCGGTGCGATCTAGGCTTTGATCACCAGATAGGTACCCTTCTAGCTGTAGTAATCGTATTTCAATACGAGATTGAAACGTTTTCCAAATGGCATCCTGCAACCACAAAACCAGTAGCAATAAAAAAATAAAACAGTTTAAATGATGAGTAAAATAGGCAACAGATAAAATAAAAACACTAAATAGCTTTATTATTAGCGAATATTTTTCATAACTATCAAATTGGTTCTGCAATAAGGACCACTCACTTGCCAAATCAGATGTTTGCATAACTCACCTATTTATTATCTGTAATTTTTTAAAGCCTTTAGCTTTTAACATTGGCAGCCTTATTTTGATACCAACCAACTCTATAGGAATCTACAACACCTACTAACCAAGCTACCAACAAAACGACCATTGATATATTGATTGATTGATCTTCTGCACTTGCTGACTGGTTCGATAATAATTCTAAAATAACTGATAAATTTGGAGAGGTTTCACCACTTTTAATTTTATCTGCTATTTCCAACGCCTGATTAATCAGGCCATAAATTACAAAATAACTAGCTGCTAACGCAATAATAATTAGAGAACATCCTGCTACATATCGTTTTAATAAAACATGCCCTGTACCGGGGAAAACAAGGACAGATAATAAAAAAGCTTTCTCAGTTTTTTTCATTTAACCCTATAAGTTTTCTTTAAAAAAATATTTAATCTATTTTAATTCACGCGCTCTATAATACGCTTGCTCTGAAATTTTGTGATAATTAATTGCCTGCTCTTTAAAGGCTTTCTGCGATTCATACACTTTTTTAAAGCCCGAATCTTTTGCGGCAATTTCCTTCAACACTTGTTGGGTAACACGATTTAATTCTGCCAAGACATCATCAGGTAATTGGCGAAGTTCAACGCCGTGTTTATTAACCAATTCATCTAATGCGGCATTATTACGTGCGGTGTAATCATCCAGCATATCTTGATTAATCGCTCTTGCTGCGCCTTCAACAATGGCCTGCAGATCTTCTGGAAGGGATTCAAAAGCCTGCTTATTAACAATTAGTTCCAGGGTGGGGCCTGGCTCGTGCCAACCGGGGTAATAATAATATTTGGCCACTTGGTGAAAGCCAAATGCCAAATCATTGTAGGGGCCGACCCATTCAGTGGCATCAATCACACCCGTTTGCATTGAGGTATACAATTCACCGCCAGGTATATTGACTGCTTCAACGCCCACACGGCTCACCACTTCGCCGCCTATACCGGGTATGCGCATTTTTAAACCATCCAGGTCAGCCAAGGAATTTATTTCACGGTTAAACCAACCCGCCATTTGTACACCGGTATTACCCGCAGCCAATGGCACTAGATTAAATGGCTCATACAATTCTTTCCAAAGAGCCATACCACCACCGTAATGTAACCAGCCATTCATTTCCTGGGCATTAAGGCCAAAAGGTACACTGGTAAATAATGCCGAAGTTTGAGTTTTTCCCTTCCAATAATAGGCAGCACTATGGCCCATTTCTGCTGTACCTTGTGATACTGCATCAAAGGTTTCCAATGCAGGCACTAATTGACCAGCACCATAAACCTTAACCTGCAACCTGCCACCACTCATTTTTTCTGCCAAAGTAGCAAAATTTTCGGCCGCCATGCCCAACCCAGGAAAGTTTTTAGGCCAGGTCGTCACCATCTTCCATTTATATATTTTTTGCTGTGCTTGTTGTCCATCGATCTGCTTTGCAGTTGCATTACTTTCTGAACCACCACAACTCGATAAAACAACCGTCAGAGTAAGTAATATAAAAACGATTAACGTACATTTTTGTTTGTTCATGGTGTTCCTCTTGTTATTCACCATAATAAATTTGTTAACTATTTCGTTGCCGTTTGATTAAAGCGGTGTGAGTTTGGCATAGGACTGTACCAACCATTTACTGCCTTCATTATCAAAGTTCACTTGTATTCGAGCGTGGGCACCATTGCCCTCAAAGTTCAGTATTACACCCTCACCAAATATTTTATGTTCCACTCTCTGGCCTAATGCTAAACCGGTATCAGTGCCTTCATCACTAAATGAAGTTGATGGTTTTTTAGCATAGCTGGTGGGGCGAGTAACCTGGGTTCTCAGTCGAACTTCCTCAATGTATTCCGTTGGAATATCCCGAACGAAACGGGAAACACTATTGTAATTTTCTGTACCGTATTGCTGACGAGACTCTGCAAATGTCAGATAGAGTTTTTTCATCGCTCGAGTAATGCCCACATAGGCCAATCGACGCTCTTCCTCTAATCGACCCGGTTCTTCTGCTGACATACGGTGGGGAAACAGGTTTTCTTCCATACCGGCTAAAAAAACCAAAGGAAATTCCAATCCTTTAGCGGAATGCAAAGTCATCAACTGAACAGCATCTTCCCCTTCATCGGCCTGACGATCTCCGGCATCTAATGCCGCTTGATCAAGAAACTGAGGCAGGGTAGGTAAATCCTTGTCTTCCGGTTCAAAACTACGGCAAGCAACGACTAATTCTTGCAAGTTCTCTACACGAGACTGACCACGATCACCTTTTTCTTTGCGATGAAAATCAATAAGCCCACTACCCTCAATGGTGTTGTCTACCAATTCATGCAAAGGCAGATCTTGGCTGTCTTGATCCAGTTTATTAATCAGATTGATAAAGCCTTGTACTGCTCCACTGGCTCGCCCTGATAATTCTCCGGTAGAAATAGCTTTCTCTACCGCAGACCACATGGACATACCTTCATCTCGGGCAAAGTGCCGCAAAGTTTGTACGGTTTTGTCGCCAATACCCCTTGTCGGGGTGTTCACCACCCGCTCAAAGGCGGCATCATCATTACGGTTAACCAGCAATCGTAAATAGGCAAGAGCGTTGCGAATTTCCTGGCGCTCATAGAATTTTTGACCGCCATAAATTCGATAGGGTATTTGTGCCCGTAGCAGTGCTTCCTCCAATACCCGTGATTGGGCATTCGAGCGATACAAAATAGCGGATTCACTCCGCAGGTTGCCGTCCTTTGCCCAATCACTCAGGCGATCAGCAATAAAACGTGCTTCATCGTGTTCATTAAATCCAGAATAAAGGGAAATCAATTCACCCTCGGCATCTTCAGTCCAAAGGTTTTTCCCCAGCCTGTCAGTATTCCGTGAAATCACCGCATTGGCTGCTTCCAGGATATTTTTTGAGGAACGATAGTTTTGTTCCAATCTCACTGTAGCCGTATCGGGGTAATCCCGATTGAAATTGAGAATATTCTCCACTTTTGCACCACGCCAACCATAGATAGATTGGTCGTCATCGCCTACTGCCGTAATTCGAACATCCTGTCCTGCTAACACCCGTAGCCAGGCATATTGAATGGCGTTGGTATCTTGAAACTCATCCACCAGAATCTGGCCGAAACGTTGCTGATAGTGGGCAAGTAATTCTGGCTTATTGAGCCAGAGTTCATGGGCACGCAATAGCAACTCCCCAAAATCCACCATGCCGCCACGCTCACAAGCTTCTTCATAGCTGGCATAAATTTGCAACATCGTACGTTGATAGGGGTCTTGAGCTGGTTTCAAATGTTTAGATCGCAACCCTTCATCTTTCTGGCTATTAATAAAGGACTGGGCCTGGCGATAGGGCCAGCGACTGTCATCAATGCCCAAGGCCTGATAAACCCGTTTCACTAACCGCAGCTGATCATCGCTATCCAGTATTTGGAAATTTTCGGGTAACCCCGCGTCCTGCCAATGCATTTTTAACAGCCGGTGGGCCAAGCCATGAAACGTACCCACCCACATACCTTGGGATGAATAGCCGAGCATGTCATCCAAACGGTTGCGCATTTCCCGGGCAGCTTTATTGGTAAAGGTTACCGCCAACACAGAATAAGGTGAAAGCTGCTCCACCTGTATTAACCAAGCGATGCGATGGACCAACACACGGGTTTTACCACTACCAGCACCTGCAAGCACCAATAAGTGGTTTTCGGTATTGGAAACGGCTTCCCGTTGAGCGGGGTTGAGAGGGTCGAGAATTGCAGTGACATCCATGGGACGGGATTTTAGCAGAACAGCAGTATATTTAGTTGATAGGTATTGTTCTTCGAGAATATTTTTCAATCGCAAACTACAAGAATTCCTTTTTCTTGTAAATTATTTACAATAGGCGAATTACACAAGGATTACTGTATGAAACCAGCAGAGCTCACACGGGCTATTAGTGACAGCCTTCCCGAGATGAGGAAATCTGAACGCAAGGTAGCCGAGTTTATTTTGGCTAATCTCACCGAAGTGATCCGTATGAGAATCGTTGATTTAGCAGAGTCTGCAGAGGTAAGTGAGCCAACGGTAGTACGTTTTTGCCGTGCCGTTGGCTGTGACGGTTTTCAAGACTTCAAATTAGCATTGGCTCAACAACTCGCCTCAAGCCCCAGTTATGGCCAAATTGCTGTAACTGATGCCGATTCTATATCAGAATATACTTTTAAAGTGTTCGACTCCACTGTGGACACGCTGTTGAAAGTACGTGATTCACTGGATTTAGACATGCTTAATCGTGCAGTAAACGCCATTTGTGCAGCTAATCGAGTGGAGTTTTATGGCTTTGGTGCTTCTGCTGCCGTCGCCTTTGATGCACAACACAAGTTTTTCCGGCTGCAGGTTTCTGCTGCAGCTTATGCCGATCCACACTTACAGAACATGTCCGCTACGTCGATGGCTCCCGGTGACGTTGTGATTGCTATTTCCCAGTCAGGAAGAACCACCACACTTATCAATGCCATCGAGCAGGTGAAAAGCCGTGGAGCCATTGTGATTGCCATTGCCCCCTCAGACACACCTATCGCTATGGCAGCCACTATTCCATTAACTATTGATGCCAAGGAAGATATTCAAATCTATACGCCGCTCTCGTCGCGGATTGCACATTTAGTGGTGATTGATGTATTAGCCATTGGCGTAGCGCAACACAAAGGTGGGCAACTTCAGGAGCATTTGTTGGATCTTCAACATGGGCTAGAAGCACTCAGAGTACCTCAGAATAACTGATTAAGAACTTGCTCTTTACTTCCTATTCTACGGTAACCGATTTGGCCAAGTTTCTTGGCTGGTCTACATCTGTGCCCTTAAGAACCGCTACATGGTAGGAAAGTAGCTGAAGGGGCAGGGTATAGATAATCGCTTCCAAACTTTCAGGGACATGGGGAATATTCATTACCGTCATGCCAGGTTCATTTTCGAACCCTGCCGCCTTATCGGCGAAAACAAATAATTGGCCACCACGAGCCTTTACTTCATGTAAGTTAGATTTAAGTTTTTCCAACAACTCATTATTTGGAGCAACCGCTACCACCGGCATTTCATTATCAACCAATGCCAAGGGACCATGTTTGAGCTCTCCTGAAGGATAGGCCTCAGCATGAATATAGGAAATTTCTTTTAACTTGAGGGCACCTTCAAGTGCCACAGGGAATTGAACACCGCGCCCCAGAAATAATGAATGGTGTTTATCAGCAAAACACTCGAATGTTTTTTCTATTTCATCATTCAATGCCAGTGTCTGCTCACAAAGTTCTGGTAATTGGTGTAATGCCGCTACCAGTTCTTGTTCTTTTTTCTCATCAAGGCCGCCTTTACTACCCTGATTCCGTGCACGCCCTAAACCAATACAAAGTAACTGTAACGCCACCAACTGGGTAGTAAATGCCTTAGTAGAGGCAACACCAATCTCAGGACCGGCATGGGTCATAAGTGCTAAATCAGATTCACGGACCAGAGAGCTATTTGCCACATTGCAGATAACGAGGCTCCCAAGATAGCCAGAATGCTTAGCCGATTGAAGAGCTGCAAGGGTATCAGCAGTCTCACCCGACTGGGAAATAGTGACAAAAAGCGTATTCTCAGGCACAACCACCTTGCGATAACGATATTCACTGGCAACTTCAACTTGGCAAGGGATGCCCGCCCATTCTTCCAACCAGTAACGTGCAACTAATCCGGCATGGTAACTGGTACCACAAGCAACAATGTGTACTGCTCTAACCTTATCAAATATCGCTCGTGCCTCAGAACCAAAGGCTTCTGGCAACACGCTTTTGCTACTAATTCTGCCCTGAAGGGTATCGTTCAAAACCTCTGGTTGTTCAAAGATTTCTTTCAGCATGTAGTGGCGATAATTGCCTTTATCGGCAGCATCATCACCACCTGATAAAGTAATGATTTCTCTTTCTACACTCTTTCCTGTCGAATCAACTATTTGGTATTGACCATTCTCTAGTTCAACTAAATCACCTTCTTCAAGAAAGACAAAACGATCCGTTACCTGACGCAATGCCATCTGGTCTGATGCAATAAAGTTTTCCTCTATACCAACACCCAGTACCAATGGACTACCACTACGAGCACCGATTAAAATACCAGGCTCTCGGGCTGAAATAACACCAAGGGCATAGGCACCCTCAAGGCGCTCGATAGTTTTTTGTACTGCTTGTTTAAGAGAGTCCGAGCTATCTAGCTGGTTATCTAAATAGTGATGAACAAGGTGTGCCACTACTTCTGTATCAGTTTCAGAAACAAATTTGTAACCAAGCTCTGTAAGCTCTGAACGTAACTCATCATGATTTTCTATGATGCCATTGTGGACAAC
This sequence comes from Porticoccus sp., assembly GCA_021773405.1. Taxonomy (GTDB): domain Bacteria; phylum Pseudomonadota; class Gammaproteobacteria; order Pseudomonadales; family Porticoccaceae; genus Porticoccus. The sequence continues at coordinate 5,111 of JAJFKD010000204.1, read as the reverse complement.
AGCCACATCAGAAGAACCATGTGGGTGAGCATTCACTTCGCTTGGAACACCATGTGTTGCCCAACGAGTATGTGCTATACCCAATGTTCCTTTAGCCGGTGACTCTTTTAAGTTATCAACGAGATTGGAAACCTTACCTGCATTTTTGCGTATTTGAATGTCATTGTTTTTATCCAGCACCGACAATCCTGCAGAATCGTATCCACGATACTCAAGACGTTTTAAACCTTCTATTAGAATTCCTGTTACATTCCGTTGTGCTGAGGCACCAACAATTCCACACATAGTTTTATCCGGTACTGTTATTAGCTATCAATAATGACTGTTAAATTAATGGGTCGTTTTCCGAAGGGTTACTTACTCTTCTTTGTTGGTCTCTGCCAATCGGAAATACTTTTCTGAGATGCTCGAGTTAAACCCAATTCATCGTCAGGCACATCTTTGGTTATGGTTGAACCAGCGCCCACTGTAGCATTTTTGCCTATTTTCACGGGTGCCACTAACGAACTATTTGAACCAATGAAGCTATTATCACCCATGACTGTTTTGTGTTTATTAACGCCATCATAGTTACAAGTAATGGTACCTGCCCCAACGTTAACGCCCTCGCCCAATTCAGAATCACCAACATAACTGAGATGATTTATTTTGCTACCTTTACCAACGTGGGTATTTTTAGTTTCTACAAAATTGCCGATTTTGGCATTTTCTGCCATTACAGTACCTGGCCTCAATCGAGCAAAGGGGCCAATAATCGAACCTCTAGCCACCTTGCTTTGCTCAATGACACTATTGGCATAAATTTCTACACCATCACCTATATCACTATCAATTATGTGACAGTTAGGGCCAATACTTACATTACTACCCAAGGTTACGTTGCCTTCAAATACAGCATTAATATCAATGTAACTATCATTGCCTGTTTTTAAATTCCCACGCACATCTATACGATTTGGGTCAGCCAGAGTAACACCCGCTACCATTAATGCTTCTGCCTGCTGTTTTTGATAAAACCGTTCAAGTCCACTCAATTGAATACGATTATTAACACCCTCAACTTCTTCAACAGATTGTGGTTGTTTTGTTTCAATAATCACACCATTACTCCGAGCAATGGCAATCAAATCCGTAAGGTAGTATTCACCCTGGGCATTGTTGTTATCAATTTGAGGCAACCATTGTTTTAGCTGTTCTGTCTTTACTGCCAAAACACCAGTATTTACTTCTTTCACTTTTAGTTGTTCAGCTGAAGCATCTTTTTGCTCAATAATCGCCGTAACTTGACCTGATTCATCCCTTAAAATTCGCCCATAGCCTGTTGGATCATCCAGCGTCACCGTTAACAATGACATACTGCTTTCACTGACAGCACTAAGCATTTCCAAAATAGTTTCTGGCAAAATCAGAGGAACATCACCATAGAGAATAAGGCTAGTGCCACCATCGCCCAATTTTGGCACCGCCATTTGTACCGCATGTGCTGTGCCCAGTTGCTCGGTCTGTTCTACATAATTCAAAGAGCTTGTTTTAGAGGAGGGAACCGAAGAGCGTACCTGGTCCGAACCATGTCCAGTGACAACCGTAATATTGGCATTTTGAACGCTGTTTGCAGAATCAATCACATGTTGCAGTAGAGGTTTTCCTGCTAACTTGTGTAATACCTTAGGTAAGACCGATTTCATTCTTGTGCCTTTACCTGCAGCAAGAATAATAATATCCGTTTCCATCATTCTGTTTATTCCAAGTCTTTATTCTAAATTTGCGATATTTAATCAGGAACGAGACATGATTACCATGAAGCTATCTAGAGATAGCTTAAACCCTAGTTTGGGATAAAAAATAATCATAAAAAAAGGGTGGCAAAAGCCACCCTTTTTCTTATTTTCTTAGCACTGAGTTTCTTAAGAATTAATTTCTCAAGAAGAGCTTTGTAGTAAAGCTTACTTGCCACCCATTTTCTTGCGTAGCTGCTCAATAGTACGAAGTTGCGCTGCTGCTGCTGCAAGCTGTGAAGCAGCTCTTGAGTAGTCAAATTCACCACTCTGATTCGAAATGTCATGCTCAGCCTGTTGCTTCGCTTCCAGTGCCGCAGCTTCATCAAGGTCATCAGCACGCAACGCCGTGTCAGCAAGTATTGAGATGGTGTTCGGCTGTACTTCTAAAAAGCCACCTGAGAGGTAATAAATTTCCTCTTCACCTTCTTGCTTAATGACACGAACAGGGCCTGGCTTAAGATCAGTGAGTAATGGTGCGTGACCAAAAGCAATTCCCAATTCACCCTGGGAACCCGTAGCCACTACCAGCTCAACCAATCCTGAAAACAAGGACTCTTCAGCACTTACAATGTCACAATGGACGGTCATAGCCATATCTTAACGCCTTTCTTTGGGCCTGTCTCTTGTGCTTACTTGAGCTTTTCAGCTTTTTCAACAGCTTCTTCAATGGAACCAACCATGTAGAACGCCTGCTCTGGCAGGTGGTCATAGTCGCCATTAAGAATACCCTGGAAGCCAGCAATAGTCTGTTTCAGAGATACATATTTGCCCGGAGAACCAGTGAAGATTTCTGCTACGTGGAATGGTTGTGACAAGAAGCGCTCAATCTTACGAGCACGAGCTACCACTTGCTTATCTTCTTCAGATAGCTCATCCATACCCAAAATAGCAATAATATCTTTCAGCTCTTTAAAGCGCTGAAGAACAGACTGCACACCACGAGTTACTTCATAGTGCTCTTGACCAACGATCAGCGGGTCAAGCTGACGTGAAGTTGAATCTAGTGGATCTACCGCAGGGTAAATACCTTTAGATGCAATATCACGACTCAGTACAACGGTTGAATCCAAGTGAGCAAACGTTGTTGCTGGTGATGGATCCGTCAAATCATCCGCAGGTACATATACCGCCTGTACCGATGTGATTGATCCAGTCTTGGTAGAAGTAATGCGCTCTTGAAGTACACCCATTTCTTCCGCAAGCGTAGGCTGATAACCTACTGCAGATGGCATACGACCCAACAGTGCAGATACCTCTGTACCAGCCAATGTGTAACGATAGATGTTATCAACGAACAACAGTACGTCTTTACCTTCGTCACGGAATTTTTCCGCCATAGTCAGGCCAGTTAGTGCTACACGGAGTCTGTTTCCGGGTGGCTCATTCATCTGACCGTATACCATCGCTACTTTTGAATCGCTTGGCGTCTCAACGTTAACAACGTTGGATTCCTGCATTTCAAAGTAGAAATCGTTACCTTCACGAGTACGCTCACCAACACCGGCAAATACTGACAAACCTGAGTGTTCAGTTGCGATGTTGTTAATCAGTTCCATCATGTTTACGGTTTTACCAACACCCGCACCACCGAACAGACCAACTTTACCACCCTTAGCAAACGGACAAACCAAGTCAATTACCTTGATGCCTGTTTCCAGCAATTCATTTGAGGCTGCCAGCTCATCATAAGCAGGTGGCTTACGGTGAATAGCAGAACGCTCTTTCTCGCCGATAGGACCCTTTTCATCGATTGGGTTACCCAAAACATCCATGATGCGGCCCAAGGTTTCTGTACCAACAGGAACAGAAATGGGTGCATTTGTATTATTGACGCTGAGTCCGCGGCTGATACCTTCAGAAGAACCCATGGCAATTGTACGCACTACGCCGTCACCCAGCTGCTGCTGAACTTCTAGGGTTAAACCTTTATCTTCAACCTTTAGTGCGTCATACACGTTAGGCACTTGATCACGTGTGAATTCCACGTCGATTACAGCACCAATAATTTGAACGATACGTCCGCTACTCATTTCCGGTTCCTCTTAAACTAAACCTTAAAAATCTTTGGTTAAACTGCTGCTGCACCACTAACAATCTCTGACAACTCTTGAGTAATAGCTGCCTGACGAGCTTTGTTATAGAGCAATTGCAATTCGTTAATCAGATCACCCGCATTATCGGTGGCGCTCTTCATAGCAATCATGCGCGCCGCCTGTTCACAGGCTTTATTCTCTACCACACCTTGATAGACTTGAGATTCAATATAACGAACCAACAAACCATCCAATAATTCTTTGGCGTCTGGTTCGTATAAATAATCCCAATGGTGCTTCAGTTTGTCGTCTTCAACTGGCTGGAGCGGTAACAACTGCTCAACAGCCGGTTTTTGAACCATAGTATTAACAAACTCATTTGCTACCACATATAGCCGATCAATTTTACCTTCGTCATAAGCATCCAGCATGACCTTCACACCACCAACAAGATCATTAGCTGAGGGTGCATCACCGAGGTCTTTTACTGTAGCGACAATATTGCCACCAAAACTACTAAAGAACCCGGCTGCTTTATTACCTATAACACAAAGGTCATTTTCAACATCTTGATCAGACCAATCCTTCATGGACTTGATCACCTGCTTAAACAAGTTAGTGTTTAAACCACCACACAAACCCCGATCGGTCGAGATAATAATATAGCCAACGCGCTTGATCTCGCGCTGCTCCATATATTGGTGGTTGTATTCACTCTCTGCACTGGCAATGTGACCAACGACAGAACGGATACGGTCAGCATAGGGCTTACCGAGTTCTCGGCGCTCCTGGGCACGACGCATCTTGCTCGCAGCCACCATCTCCATTGCACTAGTAATTTTCTGAGTGCTTTGAATACTGGTGATTTTGGTTTTAACTTCTTTTCCGACAGCCATAATCTATGCCTTCAAGTAAGAGCAGACAATTGTCTGCTCTTATCAGAAATTACCAAGTTTGGGTGCTAACAAATTTTTCTAGCGCCGCCTTGTAACTGGCTTCGATGTCGTCGTTCCAGTCACCACTTTGGTTAACCTGATTTAACAAATCACCATGCTCAGCCTTCATATAAGAAAGCAGCGCCGCTTCAAAGTCACCAATCTTATTAACAGCAACTTCTTTGAGGTAACCGTTATCAGCGGCGTAAATGGTTAGAGCCATTTCAGCAACACTTTGTGGTGCATATTGCTTTTGCTTCATCAGCTCAGTAACGCGCTCACCATGGTCCAACTGGGCCTTGGTTGCATCATCGAGATCAGATGCAAACTGAGAGAATGCCGCCAACTCACGGTATTGCGCCAAT
>JAJFKD010000203.1 GCA_021773405.1 Porticoccus sp. | reverse complement strand
AGTGTTCTCTGAATCTAACCCTCTACAACTTCCCTGGAAGGAGCTTGATATTGATGTGGTTTGTGAGTGCACAGGTATTTTCACAGAAAAGAAAAAAGCCTTTGCTCATATTGAAGCAGGATCAAGAAAAGTACTGGTCTCCGCACCAGGGACTGATATGGATGCAACCATTGTCTACGGCATTAACGATCATATCCTTAAACCTCAGCACCAGGTTATCTCTAATGCGTCTTGCACCACCAACTGTCTAGCACCTCTTGTACAACCTCTGCATAATGAAATCGGCGTAAACTCGGGTTTTATAACAACAATACATGCTTATACCAATGATCAGCACTTAACTGACACATACAATACTGACCTTTATAGAGCTCGCTCCGCTACACAATCTATGATTCCAACGGGTACAGGCGCAGCTAAAGCAATTGGCTTAATATTACCTGAGTTGGAAGGTAAGCTAGATGGCATGGCTGTTCGCGTTCCTACAGCCAATGTATCCTTAGTTGATCTTACCTTTCTTGCTGACAGAGACACCTCTATAGAAGAAATAAATAACATTGTAAGCAACGCAACTAGCAAGATACCTGAAGGTATACTTGGCTATGTAGAGCAGCCATTGGTCTCCATTGATTTTAACCATTCGACCTATTCCAGTATCTTTGACGCAAGCCATACAAGAGCAAATGGCAAGCTGGCAAAAGTTCTTGCTTGGTACGATAACGAATGGGGATTTTCGAATCGTATGCTCGATACGGCCTTAAAGCTTGGCCAAATATAAAAATTTACTGAAATACTTGTTTACACTGGATAAATTACTGAGAGTTGCTAACCTACTGTGGCCATTATTAAAGGCAATATTGACCTAGTTAGTACCGGTCAATCTCAACAAACAATCATTGAAAATATTAGTAAAAATGCACAAGTATTAGCGTATAGACCTTTGACGCTAACGAAGGAATAGGGAGTTAGGGTTGTCAGATTATCAGTCTAGAATATCACCAGAAAGGTTACCTGCGTGGCAGTTACTCGAAGGCCTTGCTAGCTCAGTAAAAGATAGAAATATTATCGACCTTTTCAATGAAAACCCTAATCGTTGTAGCGATTTCTCCATTCATCACAATGAACTTCTTCTAGATTTTTCGAAAAACCTGATCACAGATCAGGCTTTTTCTGCGTTGGTCAATCTGGCCGAACAATCTTTTATTAATTCACATCTTGAAGCTATGTGCAATGGAGAGCCAATTAACACCACTGAACATAGAGCCGCTCTCCATATGGCCCTACGCGGCCACAAAAAAGACGACTTCCGACATGATGGTAAGCCTGTACATGAACAAGTAGAGCGCGCACTACAGCAGATGTCGGCTATCAGTGAGCAAGTACGTGAGGGTAAGTGGGTTGGTTCCACAGGCAAAGAAATAACTGATGTTGTCCACCTCGGTGTGGGTGGTTCAGACCTTGGTCCTCGAATGGCTTGCCAGGCCCTAAGGGCCTATGCACATAACAAAATTAATATCCATTTTGTGTCTAATGCCGACGGTGCCGAAATTTTATCCACCATCAAAGTGTTAAATCCAGAAACCACTTTAGTTCTTATTGTTAGTAAATCTTTTGGCACTCAAGAAACCATGTTAAATGCTCAAACAGCATTAGCTTGGCTAGGACAACTATTGGGATTAGAAAACCCGCAAGGCTCTCCCCATGTTATTGCTATAACAGCCAATCGACAAGAAGCCCTAAGATTTGGAGTTGATCCATCCCGTATTCTGGAATTTCAAGAATGGGTTGGGGGAAGGTATTCACTCTGGTCTAGTGTTGGACTTTCCGTTTCTATATGTATTGGTTATGAGAACTTCAAGTCTATGCTTGAGGGTGCTAGGGAAATGGATATCCACTACAAAACTGCACCACTTAAGAAGAATATGCCGGTTATCATGGCATTAATAAATATTTGGTATAACAATTTTCTCGACACACATACTCAAGCTGTCATTCCTTATTGTGAACGTTTGACTTTGCTTCCTTCCTATTTGCAACAACTTGAAATGGAAAGCAATGGAAAGTCTGTATCAATGGATGGAGAGTACGTCTCTTATGAAACCAGCCCTATAATCTGGGGACAAACGGGCACAGACAGTCAACATGCTTTTTTTCAATTACTGCATCAAGGCACACACTATGTACCGGTCGACTTTATTGGCTTTATCAATGATTCTCTAAGTAATGAAAATCATCACAACTTTTTACTCAGTAATTTATTAGCCCAAGCAAGTGCTTTAATGACTGGAACACAAGAACAAAATCTACCGGCATATAAGTATTACAAAGGTAATAAACCATCAAATACCTTATTACTCAAAGAGCTCACACCGACCAATTTTGGTGCGTTAATAGCGCTTTATGAACATAAAGTTTTTGTTCAAGGCAGTATCTGGAACATTAACTCCTATGACCAATGGGGCGTTGAGCTAGGTAAAAATATGACTAAAAAAGTCCTCATTAGCAACTTATCTGATGATGATTCTATCGATCCATCTACAAAAAACCTTCATAACTATATCCGTGAGAATACGAAATAAATTTACTTGTAAGTTCAACCTACTTATCAGTAATTCCTGTGTACGCCCGCCTCACAAACAATCATCCTTGAAATTTTTATAACACCAATAAATAGGGTTCTATTTAAACTTTTATTTTACCCATGAAAAAAGGGCTCTTAAAAGAGCCCTTTTTTATTAAGGTAGATACTTTACTGTATCTACCTCATATCCCTAGCAATGCTTATCCTTTAGCAAAGAGGAACTTAGGTTTACAGATATAAGCCAGTGCTGGCATCAAGAACAACGCACTTAACGCTGAAACTGTTAGCCACAAAGCAATCAACATGCCCATTTCTGCCTGAAAGCGCAGTGATGAGAATGCCCATACAGATACACTAGCAATCAGTACAAATGCTGTTACAAGTACACCACGGCCCGCACAGTGCAAGGACAAGGAAATAGCTTCCAAGTGAGTCTTACCACTGTCGTACTCGCCCTTAATACGGTCACAGATATAGAGTGCGTAATCCACACCTAAACCAATACCCAGAGCAGCCACCGGTACAGTATTAATATTCATACCAATGTTCTGCCACGCCATAAAGGCAAAGGTTACAAGGTTCGCCAATACAACAGGAACCATGAAGAACATACCAGCAATACTAGAACGGTATACGATGATACACATCATCACCAAAATGAAGAGAGCCAGTGCAATAGACTGAATCTGTCCAGATAAAATCACTTCGTTAACAGCAGCAATTACACCGATAGTACCACCAGCAAGACTGATATTTACGTCGGGGTTATCAGCAACAAATTGCTTAACCCTGGCAATTGCCGTTTGAATAGTAGGTCCTTGACGATCAGCAAAGAACAATGTGATCGATGCATTCATCCGGTTAACATCAGTAAAGCGGTTAAGGTCACCAGGTTCTGCAGCTCTTTCATACATGTAAATCAGCTCAGCATTATTGGTCGTTGTTTCACCAAGTTCTGCGTATCTGAAGTTACCTTCACGAAGGGTTTCATTTACAGATGGTAGGATATCTGAAAGAGAGATACTGCCACCAATCTGCTCCTGGACTTCCATATAACGCTGGAATCTCAGCATAGTATCTAGAACGTGAACATTTTTGATCTGGTTCTTTTCTTCACGACCAACTACAACGAACATCCGGTCTGCACCAGGGAACTGTGTATTAATGGCAGCTGAATCAGCGTTATAACGCGCATCAGGCCATAAAATAGGAGAACCAGGGTTAGAATCACCAACCGTCAACTCTACTGCCCTAAAGCCACAACCAATAAATACGACCGCAGCAATAAATACCACCACATACCTAGCCTTTGTCGCAACAATACTCACACACATATTAAGGAAGGGACGGATAACCAACAGATCCAAGTTTAATGGATGTGCATAGGACTTAGGTTTTCTAACCCAAGACAGCAATACCGGTGTTACAACAATCGAGCTGATAGCTACTGTTGCAACCCAAACTACTGCCAATACTACTAATTTCTGAAGTAGTGGAATTGGGCTAATAGCTACTACTGTTACACAACCTGCATCCGTCGCAATACCCAATAAGCCTGGTCTCAACAAATCTTTTAGCGTAACTGTTGCCGCATGATAAGAATCAAGGTCTTCTTCGTGCCCTTTAACAGAATCAATTTCTTCGTGGAAACGAGTGATCATCTGTACCGAGTGGGAGACCGCACGTGCTGTAATCAGCATCGCAACAACCACTACTAGTGGATCAAAATGAATACCTACCAACTTAGCTACACCCAATGCCCAAATAGCACTGATAGCACCAGCTAAAAGTGGTAACAAGGTACCACGCCATGTTCTGTTAATAAGGAAAAGAAGAACCAGAAACACGCCTGCGGCATAAGAAACTAGTTTCATAGTCTCTGGCAGGAAGTGGCTTACCCAACCATACAGAACAGGGTTACCTACCAATGCAATATCAACAGCATCGTTATCAAGCCTGTCAACTAACTCATAAGCTTGCTCAAAAGCCAAGTTGTAGTCTAGAAGGTTATCGAAAAAGTCTACCGTGATCAGTGTCGCAGAAAGATCTTTTGATACAAAAGGGCCATATACTAATGGACTACGTAAAATCGCCTCTTTAATGCGCTCAATATCGGCCTGACTTTCTGGCAGGTTTGGCCACATATAAGGGAAACTCTGGATACCCTCAGTAGACGCTCGAACTTCTTTCAGCTTTTTACCCGCAATGGAGTAAATCTGGAATTCATTGATTGCATCAA
>JAJFKD010000202.1 GCA_021773405.1 Porticoccus sp. | reverse complement strand
CTCCTAAAAAGTACCACAGTAGTTGATGCTGTGTACCACAGCAGGGTTACATTAACCTGTACCCATGGTTTAAAAAATTACCTAGATCAATAATTCAGATTAAATTGTTAAAAGTGTCGGCCTTAAATATGCTCCAGAATTCAATTCTGGGAACTATCATGAGGAATATCATCTTCAGGTATTGGCATATTCTGTAGTCAAGTAAGTGAAATCCAGATCTATGTATTTGAAAAATCATTGAATGTTTGTTGCATGATGATTTATTTTCTATGAGGGGTGGTAACTGTATGATTATAAAAATTAATGTTCCAGAATAAGTAGGTACAGTCATAACTGTTGTTCGTTATTACTACCTGCAGATCCAGATAAATCTAATCTTGAGCTTTCTTAGTGATTTACCCAGCGTTGTTATATTTGATTTGGTAAAGAGGAAGGCAATTACTTATTCGTTTTTGTATTAACCATAAAACAATCCATTTCTATTACGGATAGATCACTTTTTCTGCTAATAGGGTAGATGCCGGTAACATTAAACCCATTTTCTTCATATTTTCTGAGTGAATCTAAATAATGCGGCATACCCGAATAAATTGGAATCAAAGAAACCTCTGATAGAATACAGTCAATATGCTGTATAACGCTTGATGCACCTTCAAATACTTTTAGGTCATAGCCTTGTGTATCCATTTTTAAAAGAATATTTCTTTTTTTGAAGTCAGGAATTCTAGTGACCAAATAATCATCAATGGTGCCAACTTTTACTTTTTCTGTTTGTGATACTTTGATTTTTTTATATTTTTCTTTTCCAAAATCATTGGGGTTAAGGAAAGACGATAAATCGGAGGACTCTGTTATATGTACTGTTTCTTCACCTATAACGCTACCCATAGCTGTTTTATTAGGGAACCATTTTGGATCATTATGGCAAGCATGGCTCAAATTCTTAAAAGTTTTGCTTACTGGCTCAAATGAATGGATATCACCGTCATAACCTTCATTTCTCAGCATAAGGCCAAATTGCCCATTATTTGCACCTACATCGAGAACAACATCAATATCATTATGATTTATTAAATTAATCAGATGAGAATTAGATGTTGGGTGTTTGCGTCGTTTTATAAGCTCATACCCAAGCGCTTTAGCTATGATTTTATGTAGCTTCATTACTGCAACCTTTTAATTTTAGACTCTATTAGATTTGTACTTAGTACGGGATGATAGAGCTGCTAACACGAGCATTATGCCCCAGTAGATTCTGGGGTGGTATTTATATGGTAATGATTATTTAATAAGCCTAAACTCTTTATCGAGTATTTCAATAATCTCTGCTTTGGGGTTTTCTGATAATTCCAGTTTTTCTCCAGTAATTTTTTCTGCGATGGCTTGATAGGTTGCTGAAACTTCCATCAATACAGCTTCTGGCAGGGCATTGTCTTTTGCTAGTGTTAGACGTTCGTCCATTCTATCTTTGTTTAACAGAATATCTGGGTCGGGGAAGTGCTTCAGTAATAGTTGGCGGAAGCTCTCTTTCGAGTTCTCGACTACTTTTCCATTGCGGTAGCTGGGGCCGTCCCAGATACGTGAGGAGTCGGGGGTGCCGACTTCATCCATATAAATCAGTTTTTCGTTTCCTGCTTTATCAGTGACATAGCCAAATTCAAATTTGGTATCGACAAAAATCTGGTCGAGCTTGGCTAGCTCATTACTGATAACGTCAAAACCTTCTTTAAGCAGTTTTTCGTAGAGATCGATATCCTCAGTGCTCTTGAAGTTAAAAGCTTCAACATTGTTTTCAATATCGGAGCGAGTGATATTGACATCATCTGCTTCGGGTACACCGGCAAGACCGGTAAGAATACCTTTGGTTGAAGGTGTTATTAGTAGTTCAGGTAGTTTTTGATCTTTGGTTAAATCATCGGTGAGCTGAATGCCACAGAATTCACGTTCACCTTTTGAATAAGAGCGCCACATGGAGCCGGTGATATATTGTCGGCATATGGCTTCGATCATTACGGGCTTAGCTTTTTGAACAATCCACACAAAGGGGTGGGGAATTTCAAGAATATGGCTGTCGGCCAAGCCTTGCTCACGGAACAGTTTGAACCAGTGGTTGGAGATAGCATTCAGTGCTGCGCCTTTGCCGGGAACACCATTCATGCCACCTTCACCGTGCCAGATACAATCGAAAGCAGAGATCCTGTCGCTAATGACCATAATCGCAAGGGGTGCATCTGGTGCGACATCATAGTTGCGATCTTGGATAAGACGTTGGCTGTCTTCGGGTGTTAGCCAGTAAACGGAGCGTACTTTACCGCTGTGAACGGGGCCGTCGGTACGAATGGGTAGATCGTTATTTACCGCCAATACTTTGTCTGCAAGATTCATTTCAAACAACCTGTGATCAGTTGATTTATTTATTAGTTCGCATGTTCAATTTGCGTAATAAACCTTATGAAAGATAGGGTTTATGGGGCGTATAGACTCTGCTGATTATTTTAAGGGAGTGGATATTATCAGATTGGTTACCAGTTTCCACTGGTTGACTATGTGTAACTGCTAACTTTAGGGAAAGGGTATTGTTGAGGGTATGCTTTACCATATATAAAAAATTTATGATTGAAATAGGGTGGGGAGCTATATAGCTTACTTCGACCCATAGAAAAAGAGTTGATTAAACAATGAATAAGCACTTTTATTTGATTTAAGAAACTACAATATTTTGATAACTAAGCTATATTAGTAACACGAAATTGTATAACTTTATGCACTTGTTATTTTAAATGGATTACAACATATGTAGTATCGCAACTAGCCACAATTAACAACATTTGTTGTGTTAAGGGAATATCATGCGTGCAGGGCAAGAGCAGGATCGGTTATGTAGTAGTGATGTGCTTGAAGGTACAGGCTTTAAGTGGTTCGGGCTATCCAGATTAGAGGTTATCTGGATTTTGTCGAGTTTAGTCGGTTTGTTGTCTTGTTCTGTGTTTATCGCAGAAATACTAAAAGACAAACTTCAGTTAGTAGCGCCAGACCTATCGGAACAATTTGAGTTTGTTCAGGTTGGGATTTATACCATCTCGGCTCTGGGTCTAGTATTACTGATTGTTGGCGCAATTCTCATATCTAGAAAGAGCGTATCTACATTAACTTCATCAGGTGACCAGCAAGCAGAAATACTCTCTGGATCATCTGTGTCTTTAGAGTCAAAAACCCTATTACCTGAAAGTACCGTAAATAATTTCCATTATCTGCTTGATACTTCCCCTGCATTGGTTTGCATAAAAGATGCTGATCTTAACTACACATTTGCTAATAAAAAGTGGTTGGATACTTATGGTCTGGTTTTACATGATGTGGTGGGTAAAAACGATACAGAAGTGTTTGGCGATAATGAGTTTTTCCAAAGCAGGGCAAAGTGTGAGGGCAACGCCTTAGATGGTGTCTCTTTGGTCGATAACGAAGAGAAAATAGATACTGACGCTGGAAGTATAATTGTTCTTTCTAATATATTGCCGTTAGCCAATAAGGGTGATGGTGAACAAGGTATTAATAAGGCTGCTGTTGGGAAACCTGCTTCTTCCCTGATTTGTTGGTCCACAGATATTACCCATTTAAGGCGAGATTTTGATGAGCTGGAAGAAGCTCGGCAGTTAGCAGATTCCTCCAATCAGGCAAAATCATCATTTCTGGCAACTATGAGCCATGAGATTCGTACACCAATGAATGGAGTGGTGGGTTCGTTGGATTTGTTGCGGATTTCTGAATTGGATGATTCTCAAAGGCAGTTGATCGATACGATTAATGAATCTGCTTTTTCTCTGTTAACTATTATTGACGATATCCTCGATTTCTCAAAAATAGAATCCGGTAAATTAAATCTGGAGAATGTTCCTGTTTCTTTCGAACGACTTTTGGCTAGCGTTGCTTCATCGTTAATACCTAATGCTCAGCAGAAAGAAGTAGAGTTGCTTATATATTCTGATAGTAACATTCCTAATGTTTATGCCGATTTAGTTAGATTGAGGCAAATTGTTACCAATCTGGGCAGTAATGCCGTCAAGTTCACTGGTGGTAAAGACACTGGAAAAGACAGAAGAAAAGGCCGGGTTATTATTCGTTGTTCTCTTTCATCGCTAGATGATGAGGGTAATGCCGCTATCAATATTTCCGTGGAAGATAATGGTATTGGTATTTCAGAGGAGGCACAAAGCCATCTATTCCAACCCTTTATACAGGCTGAGGGGTCAACCACACGGCGTTTTGGTGGAAGTGGTTTAGGTTTAAGCATCACCTCACGGTTGATCGAAATGATGGGTGGTGAAATTGGTGTTTGCAGTAAATTAGGAGAAGGGGCTGTATTCACTGTCTCTATTCCTTTTGCCATTGTTCCAAATGATAACGCTGCCGCTAGTCATTCCAATTTATCCGGTCTACCTGTTCTGTTTGTTAAAGGTGAAGGTCGGGTTAATGAATTGTTTGTTAAGCACTTAAAGAATGAAGGTATGCCATGTTATGAGGTATCGCGACTGAAGGAAGAATGGTCTCGTGTATCGATTGAGAATAATGGCCAGCTAGTCATCATTATTGTTGATTGTTGGGAGAATGATTTAGGTGTTCCTGCCCTGAAAAGGGAGTTAGAAAAACAATTTTCTTATATTGATAAAGTGAGCTTCCTTATTTTGAGTCAGGGTTACCTGATGGAACCTTTATTATTAACAGAAAATACAACCAAGCTTGATTATAACGGTTTGGGGCGTTTTGCTTTTCTAAAGGCTATTGACCAGTTGGTGAACAAGTCTGTAAACCACTTATTAAAAACAAGTAATGATATAGAGGCTGGAGCTAAAGAGCAGGGTCTTACGGTTGAATCGAATGCAGACAAATTATTGTTGCTTGCCGAGGATAATGAAGTTAATCAAAAGGTGCTTAAGCACCAACTAAGTGTGCTTGGATATCCCGTAGAAATTGCAAATGATGGCAAAGAGGCGTTGTCCTTGTGGTCGGAGAATAAAGACAAATACCATTTAATATTGACCGACTGTCATATGCCAAATCTGGATGGTTATGGATTGTCTGCTGCAGTTCGAGAACAGGAGCAAAGCGACCAAAGGATTCCTATTATTGCCATTACGGCTGATGCTCTCCAAGGTACAGATGAGCAATGTCGTCAGGCAGGGATGGACGATTATTTAACAAAACCTTTATTGATTAGTGAGCTATCAGCAAAATTGGAAAAGTGGTTGTCCCCCATTGTCGATGTTGCTGAAACAGTTGATCCAGAAACGCTACCCTTAACAGAAGAAGAGCAGGATCAGGGGGTGGCTGAGCTTGAGGCGGCAAATTGCGATGAGAATGGGGCTGTGAATGCCGCAACACTTAGTGATTTTTTAGGGACTTCGGATTCTGTAAAGTTAGGTGAGTTTTATCTTCAGTATCAGTTGTCTTCTGCTCCTATTGTGAGTGAAATTTCAGCAACTTTAGAAGAAAAGCTCTGGCCCGAGTTGTCAGCACTGGCTCACAAGTTAAAGTCATCGTCCTATGCTGTCGGTGCAAAAATGTTGGGAGATACATGCTTGGACTTAGAGACAATCGCGGGTCAAAGTAATGATTTTCAAGAGCAAACTTGTAAGACAATAGTGGAGAAATTATTGTTGCAATACTCTGCTGTAGAATCCTGGATTGAGACTCATTATCCAAATGTTCAATCTGTCACAAGTGAATAGACTGTTATAGTGTATAAAGCATGATGAAACTGATATTGGATAAGTGGTTATAAACCACAGGCTAAATATCAACGAAGTATAATATTTGGAGAAAGCTGCTATGGATTATCCTCTTATCGAATCTCTTGAGGAGCTAAAGATACTGCTTGTAGATGATGATTCTTTTATGCAGAAATTACTGGAAACAGTTCTCGTTGATCTTGGGTTCAAGCAAATTGTTAAAGCTGAAGATGGTCAGCAGGCGTTAGGCATTCTCAAGAATAACCATATTGATCTACTTCTTACCGATATTCAAATGCCCAATATGAATGGCCTTGAACTACTGAGGCAAGTTCGTTGTGGCAATACCGGGGTGTCCAATAATTTAAGAAGCATCATTATTACTTCCTTTTCGAATTTGGATACATTGGGCACTGCTATAGCTCTGGATGTTAATGGCTTCCTCGATAAACCTTTTAAGCCTGTTACTGTGATTAAGAAAATCTTACTTGCCCTGTCTGAAGACGAGCAAAGTCAGCGTCCAGGTAGTGATTATGAAGACATTGTGACCGATCTGAAAAGTTTAGCAGTTTCTTCTGTTGCTGAAACAGTAGGCGTGAGTGGAAGTGATACTGTAGCGGCAGCTCGTCCGATTTCAGCTCACATGTTACAGCCAGGAATGAAGTTGGTAGATGAAGTCCGTACTGATAATGGAACGCTACTATTGCCCGAAGGGTTTGTACTGACCCGTCAAAGTATCCACCGCATTCATGAGTTAAGTGATGTTCTACCAACACAGGAGTTTGGTGTAGACCCCGTTTGGTAGAGATTGTATTTGTCAGTCGTTTTAGTTGGTTAATACAAAACTATCTTTTTCTCTATGTCCCCGCCTTGGTCACAAACGACCTTCAAGGTATCATTGCGCCCAAATGACAATCGCTAACACGGCCATAGGCCAGTCTGTGGAGACTTGAATGATTATTAAACCAAGAGTTCGTGGTTTTATGTGTATTACCACCCATCCAGTTGGGTGCGAAGCCAACGTTAAAGGGCAGATTGATTACATCAAGAGCCAGCCTTCCATTGAAGGTCTTTCAGACAATAGCCCTAAGCGGGTCTTAGTGATTGGCTCATCCACAGGTTATGGGTTGGCAGCACGCATTACTGCGGCATTTGGTGGTGGTGCATCTACACTGGGTATCTTTTTTGAAAAAGAAGGGACTGAAAAGAAACCTGGTACTGCCGGTTGGTACAACTCTGCTGCGTTTCACAAGTTCGCTGAGCAAGATAGCCTTTATGCCAAAAGCATTAATGGTGATGCCTTTTCTGATGAAATAAAGCAAAAAACCATTGATACCATTAAAGAAGATATGGGGCAGGTAGATTTAGTTATTTACAGTCTGGCTTCTCCTCGACGTCAGCACCCAAAGTCGGGTGAAGTGTTTAATTCCACCCTTAAGCCTATTGGCAAAGATGTCACTTTGCGTGGCATTAATACCGATAAAGAAGAAATTCAGGAATTTAGCTTGGAAGCCGCCAATGAGGAAGAGATTGCCAATACTGTTGCCGTTATGGGTGGAGAAGATTGGCAAATGTGGATGGATGCATTGTCGGAAGCGGGCGTCTTGGCTGATGGTGCTAAAACGACAGCCTTCACCTATGTGGGTGAAAAAGTCACATGGGATTTGTATTGGGATGGCACCATAGGCCAAGCTAAGAAAGATCTCGACAAGAAAGTGTTAGGTATTCGTGACCAGTTGGCTGCAACAGGCGGTGATGCTCGCGTTGCGGTATTAAAAGCGGTAGTGACTCAAGCGAGTTCAGCGATTCCTATTATGCCTCTTTACCTGTCGTTGCTATTTAAGGCGATGAAAGAAGATGGCAGCCATGAAGGTTGTATTGAACAGCTGTATCGCCTTTACTCAGAGTGTATCTATAGTGATAGTCCTCGTTTGGATGATGAGGGTCGTTTACGGGTAGACGAGCTGGAATTACGCCCTGAAATTCAGGATAAAGTAGCAGAGGCATGGGCTCAAATTACCACAGACAATCTTGCAGAACTGACGGATTTCTCTGGTTATAAGAAAGAGTTTCTCCGATTGTTTGGATTCGAAATTGATGGTGTTGATTATGGAGCTGACGTGAACCCCATGGTAGAGATCAAAAATTTAGTTTAAAAATTAAAAGCCATTTTGCCTTTATAGATAATTTAAAAAAGCCCTTTGGTTATAAAAAACCAAGGGCTTTTTGCATTCTACGATAACGCTATTAAAGAAGCTTATGAAGCAAACTTATAATACAAGCCCATAAAATAAACCTATGAAGCAAATTTCTTCTCTGGTTAGGTGCATTACAGCACCAAACAGTAACCCTATGACAGGCCCAGGAACCAATAGCTATCTTATTGGTAGTGACCAGTTGGCATTAATTGATCCAGGCCCGGTGATTGATTCACACCTGGAAAAAATACTGGATTCTGCTGGAGAGAATTTGTCCTGGATTCTGGTAACCCATACCCACCCGGATCACTCCCCTGGTGCTCACCTGTTGGCAGAGCAGACGGGGGCAGAACTTATAGGCTGTGTTATGCCGGATGATGGGCATCAGGATAGGACTTTTAAGCCAACAACAAACTTGATACACGGGGATCTGTTAGAAACTAAAGAGTTTACCCTGGAGGCAATTCATACCCCTGGCCATGTGGCTAATCAGTTCTGCTTTTTATTGTGGGATGAAAACATGCTGTTTTCTGGGGATCATATTATGCAGGGCTCTTCGGTTGTGATTATTCCTCCGAGTGGAGATATGGCAGCTTATATAGAATCTACGCAAAAGCTTTCTGACTATGCCATAGATTCCATTGCTCCGGGACATGGTAACTTGCTCGAAAACCCAGCCGATGTACTTAAAGGAATAATTCAACATCGTTTAGGGCGAGAAGCACTGGTATTAGAGCAACTGAAAAAGTTAGGAGAGGCAAG
>JAJFKD010000201.1 GCA_021773405.1 Porticoccus sp. | reverse complement strand
CCCATATCCAATACAAATACATCACCACCTTGTCCCATTGAACCAGCCTGAATGACTAGCTCCGATGCCTCTGAAATAGTCATAAAATATCGAGTGATATCGGGATGAGTTACTGTTACTGGGCCGCCTTGTTTAATTTGTTCTCTAAATAAAGGGATAACAGACCCTGAAGAACCAAGGACATTACCAAAACGCACCATAGTAAAACGTGTTGAGGTTTGACGTTCAGAGAGACCTTGTAGAACTAGTTCTGCTACACGCTTGGTGGCTCCCATTATATTGGTTGGCCTTACCGCTTTGTCAGTGGATATAAGAACAAATGATTCAACACCGGCCTTAATGGCTGCTTCTGCACAGTGCCATGTACCAAAAATATTATTTTGCACTCCCTCAACTATGTTGTGTTCTACCATAGGGACATGTTTATAAGCTGCGGTGTGGTATATAGTTTGAATACCAAAGCTTCTCATAATAGATTCTAGACGGGGTTGGTTTTGGACAGAGCCTAAGAGGGGTATTAACTCAGTTTTACCATCGTATGCTTTTAATGTCTTTTGTAGTTCTTGTTCAATTTTGTACAGGCCATATTCGTTGAGCTCTAGAAGTATCAGGTGGGTGGGCTTTTGGCGTAGTATTTGACGGCAAAGTTCACTCCCGATTGAGCCACCAGCACCAGTAACCATTACTACTTTATTTTTGATGCATGCATGTAGTAATTCTTGGTTGGGGGATACAGGGTCACGCCCAAGTAGGTCGTCAATCTCAACATCCTTTATGTCTTCTATTTTTGCTTTTCCCGTTAAAATATCGTTTAGGTCAGGAATAGTCTGAACATTAAGAGCCTGCGGTTCGAGTTTCTTAATAACGGCCATTCGTTCTGAGCGACAGGCATTACCCAAGGCCAATAGTATCTTGTTGGCAGAGTGTTCTTTTGCCAACTGCATTAAATGTTTTGGCCGATATACTTTTAAGCCGGCTACGATACTGCCTTTAAGTTTAGGATTGTCATCTATGAAAGCGACCGGTTTAAAAGGTGTTGTTGAAAGTGATAGCGCAAGTTGGTGCCCGGTATAACCTGCACCATAAATAATGACAGACTCTTTTGAGTCGTCTTTATTTTTGTAGAGTAGGGATACAATGCTTCGAATAAAGAAACGTGGGGTACCTATAAACAGTAGGGCAGTAGAGATATAGATCAGTGGTACTGATCGAGGAATTGCAGAGCGGGCAAAAAAACTGCTGGCCGCTAGGGCGAGCCCCGATATGCAAACACCTGTTACTATAGTTGCGACAGCAGGCAGGGTCATATAGCGGAGGATAGCCCGATATAGTCCTAACCTAATAAAGACAGCAACTGATACCATAATAGTAACTACTAGGCTTATCAGTTCCTTACTAGTGATTTCAAAGGTAAATGTTCCCATGCGAAGACAGATAGCAAAATACAGAGCCAAGGTAATGGCGAAGGCATCATAAAGTAGGGAAACTGTACGTTTTGTTGACCGCTTTGATTCAAATAAGGCTTTTAGCATTTGGGGTCCCTGTAGCTTAAGTAGCGTCCTGCATAGCTATCCGTAGTAACTTCTGGAGAGGTTGTCACATTTTACTGATTCTACAGCCATGAGCAGGTGTGATCAATTGAGCTTTAGGTGTGTTTCCTTGAAAGTGACATATGTTTTGATGTTTATGCCAACCATTTAACTAAAAAATTATCTTTTGAGTTAAATGGGACTTTATGTTTTAGTCGCTTTTCAGGCCGAAAACAATAGATCTTAGGAATAATGGATTAATGGCAGCATCTGCATCAGGATCAACTGTAATACCCGTAATCATGGCAGGAGGCTCTGGTACACGCCTCTGGCCGTTATCACGCCAACTTCACCCGAAACAGTTCTTGCCTCTTGTGGGTGAGAGAACGATGTTGCAGGAAACTTGTGCTCGGCTTTCTGGCATAGATCACCAGCCTCCGCTGTTTATCTGTGGTGAAGATCATCGCTTTACCGTAGCAGAACAATTGCGCCAAGGTGACTTTCTGTTTAACCATATTTTATTGGAACCTGAGGGAAGAAATACGGCCCCAGCCGTTGCTCTGGCTGCCTTGCAGGCAGTGCAAGATAGTTCAGAAAATGAGCCTGTATTATTGGTTTTAGCTGCAGACCATGTGATAACGAATAATCAGGAATTTGAGATAGCTGTTAGTAGTGCTTTGCCGTTTGCTCAAGAGGGTAAATTGGTGACATTTGGTATCGTGCCTCAGGCCCCAGAAACGGGTTATGGTTATATCAGAACAGGAGATAGCCTAGATTCCAGCGTTGCCATGAAGGTCGATGAATTTGTGGAAAAGCCAGATTTGAAGACGGCTGAAGCTTATCTCTCTAGTGGTCAGTATCTTTGGAATAGCGGTATGTTCATGTTTAAGGCGAGCCAGTTTTTGTACGAGCTGGAAGCTCAGCGACCTGATATTTTAGAGGTTTGCAGGCAATCAATGGAAAAGGCCTCTGTTGATATTGATTTCATCCGTCCAGATGCTGACACCTTCATCAATTGCCCAGAAGATTCCATTGATTATGCTGTGATGGAAAAGACAGAAAGTGCGGTTGTGGTGCCAATGGATTGTGGATGGAGTGATGTAGGCTCTTGGTCGGCACTCTGGGAAGTGTCTGAGAAAGATGTTAATGGTAACGCTACAAAAGGTGATGTATTAACGCTGGATAGTAAAGACTGCTTTATTCAAAGTAATCATAAATTGGTTGCTACGATAGGTCTGGAGGGCGTGGTGATTGTGGAAAGTGATGATGCCATTATGGTTGCCGATAAAAATCGGGTTCAGGATGTAAAAGCCATTGTTGCTCAATTAAAAGAGCAGGGAAGGTCAGAGGCTAGCTTGCATAGAAAAGTCTATCGTCCATGGGGTTCTTACGATGGCATTGATTCCGGTGAGCGATTCCAGGTTAAGCGAATAGTTGTAAAACCTGGGGGTAAATTATCTCTTCAAATGCATCATCACCGTGCTGAGCACTGGATTGTTGTGAGTGGAACAGCAGTCGTGACCAAAGGTGGAAAAGAATTTATTCTTTCTGAGAATGAATCTACCTATATTCCAATTGGAGAAACCCACCGATTGGAAAACCCCGGTGCTATTCCCCTTGAAATGATTGAGGTGCAATCAGGGTCCTATCTTGGAGAAGATGACATCGTGCGAATGGAAGATAGCTATGGTCGTTCTTAAGCATGGTATGCAAAATTCTTTGTGCACAACATGGGGTAGTTCTAAGAGATAAATTAAGTAAATTAGTAGCAGATTATAACTTTTAATCCACATTAAGGGTGCATGCCATTTATAATGCCCTCCTGTCTTTGATGTAATGTTGTACCTTTCATGAACCTATCAGAACGAAAAAGCCTTATCGGTTTGGCCTCGCTCTATGCCTTTCGAATGTTGGGCCTGTTCATGTTGTTGCCAGTATTATCCCTTTACTCTGAAGGCTACATGGGTAGTACAGCAGTACTCGTTGGGCTGGCTTTAGGTATTTATGGATTGACCCAAGGGCTATTTCAAATTCCTCTTGGATTTTTGTCCGACAAGATTGGCAGAAAGCCTGTAATTGTTGGAGGCATGTTGTTGTTTTTGGCTGGTAGTGTCATTGCTGCCATGTCAGAAACTATGTGGGGGTTAATTGCCGGACGAGCACTACAGGGTGCAGGGGCTGTTGCCAGTACGATAATGGCTCTATTGTCAGACCTAACCACAGAACAAAACCGGACTAAAGCCATGGCGGCAGTAGGCGGAAGTATTGGTGTTGCCTTTGCCATCTCAATGATAGCGGGGCCGATTCTGGCCAATATCTGGGGATTGTCAGGGCTGTTTTGGTTAACTGCTGTTCTGGCTGTGTGTGGTATCTTGGTTCTGATGTTTGTTGTGCCGTCCCCAGTTGCTTTGATTCAAAATGCAGAGGCCCAGGCTGTTCCTGCGATGTTTAGGAAGCTATTACGTGATGGTGAGTTACTACGTCTTAATTTGGGTATAGGTATTCTGCATTTTGCTCAAATGGCCAGTTGGGTCTCTGTTCCTTTGATTTTAGAGCAAACATTAAGTTTTGGTCGCGATCAACATTGGATGATTTATCTGGGTGCCATGGGGCTTTCATTTTTATGTATGTTGCCTTTTATTATTTTGGGTGAAGCCAAACGTAAAATGAAGCCAGTATTTGTAGGGGCTGTGGTATTGCTGGCTATTGGTGAAATCTTGCTGGGTAGCGGTAGTGAAAGTCGTTATTGGTTTCTATTAGGTCTGTTTGTATTTTTCATGGCATTTAATCTACTTGAGGCAACCCTGCCTTCCTTGGTTAGTAAAATTGCCCCGGCTGGGGGAAAGGGTACTGCCATGGGAATTTATTCTACCAGCCAGTTTTTAGGCGCGTTTCTTGGTGGAGTGACAGGTGGGTTGGTAGCTTACCATTTCGGATATAAGTACGTTTTTCTGATGGTAGCAGTGTTGATTCTTTTATGGGTTATTGCTGCTGCAACAATGAAAGCACCACGTCATTTAAAAAGTTTGGTTGTTCAACTATTGCCTGCTGAAACGATTGTTATCAATAACTTTGTTGGGGTTGTGTCGGGTGTTTGTGATGTGGTGGTTATTCCTGATCAGCGGTTGGCATACTTCAAGGTTGATATGGATGAATTTAGCCCGGAAGAAATGCAGAAAGTATTAGGGCGGCCTATTCAGGTTTGATTTGGTATGGATCCTTTTTTAGTCTAAATTTAAAAGCCCGCATATCAGCGGGCTTTTTTGTATGACGTGATAATCTGAGCTTTTAGAACGGAATGTCATCATCAAAGCTATCAAAGCCACTATCGGAAGCCGCTGGGGCTCCTTGGGGTTGACTGGCAGGCTTAGATTGAGGAGGTGTAGTTTGCGGAGCTGCCGATTGCATGGGTGCTGATGGGCTATCGTAGTCTGCTGAACCGCCACGGCTATCGAGCATTTGCATTTCACTAGCTACAATTTCTGTTGTATAGCGGTCTTGACCATCTTGGCCTTGCCACTTACGTGTACGGAGTGAGCCCTCGATATAGACCTTAGAGCCTTTTTTTAAGTACTCGCTGGCAATTTCAGCTAAACGATTAAAAAAGACAATTCGGTGCCATTCGGTGCGCTCTTGTTGTTGCCCTGTTTGTTTGTCCTTCCAGCTTTCGCTAGTGGCGACTGTAATGTTTGTTACAGCATTACCATTGGGCATGAATTTCGCTTCTGGGTCTTTGCCCAAGTTGCCGACTAAAATTACTTTGTTAATACCACGAGCCATACCCTTGCTCCTTTGCCCCAATGTCTGTGTTGTTCTTTATGTATTTATAAATGTGTGTTTATAAAACATGTGTTCATAAAAAGTTAAGCAAGTTTACCTTGGAAATTCTATGCTGTCTTGCAGCAACATCTTTGATGTTAAAAAGTACTATTTAGCTGTTGCTCAGAACGCTGGGCCGCTCCGAAACCAAAGCATGCCAGTGGTGTAAATTTTTGTGTTGCTCTGGGATTTCAACCTTTGCCCACTGGGCAAAATCAACAGTTACTAACGCCGTAATATCAGCTGCAGAGAAGTGATTGCCCGCAAAGTAGCATTGGTTGGCAAGATGGTGATTGATGTCTTCATAAAAATTCAGAATACGCACTCTGCCACGCTCGACTAGGGCAGGAATTTTTTCATAATTATGAGGGCCAATTAATCCTCTTCCTTCAAACCAGTCTGGGCCATTACGAAACAAATCGGCAACGGCTTGAAACCCATTGGTAAAGCAGATTTGATTCCACATTTCGATAACACCAATTTCTTTAGCAGTTGTACCGAATAAAGGCGGAGTAGGGTGGATTGTTTCCAGGTATCGACATATGGCATTGGTTTGGGAGATGCAGGTGCCATCATCCAATTCAAGGGTTGGGACATCACAGTTCGGGCTTTTTGCTCTGAATTCTGGGCTGAATTGCTCTCCTTTTAATAAATCAATTTGGAACCGGGGGATTTCGATGCCTTTTTCGGCCATAAAAATGTTTAAACGGCGAGGGTTAGGCACCCCTGGATAATCATAAAGTTTCATCGTCTTTCCCTCAAAATTAGGAACAGCTTATAAGGATAGCGCGTTTTATATCTATCTGTGAAATATACCTATTCAAATCCTTTAACACTTTTTGGCCATAAAAAAAGAGGGCTTATAGCCCTCTCATTTCAGTATGCCAGTTAACTTATATAAGCTAAGTTACACCCGTTAAGTTTTAACCAGTATATTTTTGCATGATAAGTGTTGCATTGGTGCCGCCAAAGCCAAAGCTATTAGACATAACACGCTGCAAATTGGCGTTATCTATACGCTTACCAACGATAGGCAGGTCAGCTGCTTCAGGATCGACAGTATCCAAGTTAGCTGATGCACAGATGAAATCATTTTCCATCATTAGCAGACTGAAAATAGCTTCTTGAGCGCCTGCGGCTCCAAGGCCATGCCCAGAGAGGGATTTAGTTGAACTGATATAAGGTGAATTGTCCCCAAATACAGTTCTAATGGCTTTAAGTTCTGCTAAGTCGCCGACAGGCGTGCTAGTGCCGTGAGTATTTATGTAATCAATGCTGCCATCTGTTGTTTCCATGGCCATTTCCATACAGCGAGCTGCACCTTCGCCGGAAGGCGCTACCATGTCATAACCATCGGATGTTGCACCATAGCCTACAATTTCTGCATAAATTTTGGCGCCGCGTGCTAGGGCGTGGTCCAAAGACTCTACAACCAGGCAGCCTGCACCAACGCCAGGTACAAACCCATCACGATCAGCATCATAGGCTCTGGAAGCAAGTTCTGGTGTGTCGTTGTATTTGCTGGACAAAGCACCCATGGCATCAAACATGCCGGCCATTGACCAGTGCATATCTTCTGCTCCACCTGCAAACACTACATCTTGCTTGCCCATTTGGATTAATTCCATGGCGTGGCCGATACAGTGTGCACTAGTGGCACATGCAGAAGAAATAGAATAGTTGGTGCCTTTGATTTTAAACGGAGTAGCCAAGCATGCTGAAACAGTACTGGCCATAATCTGTGTCACTCTGTAGGGGCCTGCACGCTTAATGCCACGATCACGCATGACATCGATGGTTTCAGTAAACATTTCCCCTGAAACGCCGCCAGAGCCAATAACAAGCCCCGTACGAATGTTGGATACTTGGTCTTCTGATAGCCCTGCATCATTAATGGCCTGGTCCATCGCAATGTAGCCATAGGCTGCAGATGGCCCCATAAAGCGCATGACTTTACGGTCAATATGTTCAGATGGATCTAGGTCTAGTTTAGCTGCTACATTGCAGCGCAGGCCCATTTCCTTAAAGTCCTCTCGAAAGGCAATGCCAGATTTACATTCTCTTAAAGATTCGGTAACGGTTTCTTTATCATTACCCAAACAGGAAACAATACCCATTCCAGTAATTACTACGCGTTTCATGTGCTACCCCTATGCCGGCCCAAAGGCCCGGTCACTATTTTATATAAGGACGATCGTTTAATAAGGATGATCTGAAGGATCAATTGTAATCTAAAGGATCAAAAGTTGTCAGTTCTATCAAACAGCCCAACCCTAAGGTCTTTGGCTGTGTAGATTTCACGGCCATCTACAGACATGGTGCCGTCAGCAATAACCATTTTTAGCTTACGTTCAACAATTCTTGAAACATCAATGCGATAGGTGAGCTGTTTGGCCGCTGGAAGTACCTGCCCAAAGAATTTTACTTCTCCTGAGCCTAGTGCGCGACCACGACCAGGGTTGCCTTTCCATGCCAAGAAAAAACCAGTGAGTTGCCACATGGCATCTAGCCCAAGACAGCCAGGCATCACCGGGTCACCTTCAAAATGGCATCCGAAGAACCACAAATCAGGGCGGATATCGAGTTCAGCTGTCATAACGCCTTTGCCATACTTTCCTTCGCCAGCATGGATATGGGTGATCCGGTCCACCATCAGCATATTACCACTGGGGAGTTGAGCATTACCTTCGCCAAATAGTTTTCCCTGGCTGCAAGAAACTATTTCCTCACGGGTGTATGAGTTTTGTGATTGTGGAATGAAGGTAGTCATCGAATAGGTGGCCTCTGCTATTTGGTCGCCCTATTTTTTTAGATATAGGGTTTAGATATATAGGGTTATAAGTCGAAGGGGCGAATTTTATCTGATCTGAGTGTTAAGTCCAGAAAAGATGGGGTTGTGGTCTCATCATATACCGTGAGTTCAGAAGCAATATGCTTGAAATACGGGTTAAATAAGCTACGAGTTACGCTGAATAGCAAAGTCTGCTAGCTCTAGCATGGCTTGTTGCTCTTTTGATGTAGGTAAACTGATTAGGCAGTCTTTAGCTTGGGCGCTGTGTTCTTTAGCGCAGTTCATGGTGTAGTCCAAAGCACCTGTAGCATGGATAGCTTCCAGGATTTCATCCATTTGCTCTATACCACCTTCCTTAATGGCAGTACGAATGAGTTCTGCTTGAGCAGTTGTGCCATGTTTCATGGCATAAATTAGTGGTAACGTTGGTTTCCCTTCGGCCAGATCATCGCCTACATTTTTACCGAGATCTTCGGTGTTTCCATTGTAATCAAGAGCGTCATCAACTAACTGGAATGCCATACCAAGGTGATGGCCGTAACGCCCCATGGCAGCTTGTTGTTCAGGAGAAGCTCCAGCCAATACGGCACCTGTTTCTGCAGCGGCATCAAAAAGCTGTGCGGTTTTCTTGCGAATGACTTCATTGTAGGCAGCTTCAGTTGTATCTGGATTGCCTGCATTAATGAGTTGTTGAACCTCGCCTTCGGAGATAATGTTTGTTGTATCGGCAATTATTTTCATTATGTCCATGTTGCCGATGGCTACAAGCATTTGGAATGCTCGGGAATAGAGAAAATCGCCCACTAAAACACTGGGGGCATTGCCAAACTTGGCATTGGCTGTGGCGCGGCCACGGCGAAGGTCTGAGGTATCTACGACATCATCATGAAGCAGTGTAGCGGTATGGATAAATTCAATGATTGCTGCGAGAGATGCGTGTTGACTGCCCTTGCTATTGCTAAGAGAGTGATAACCGCAGCTATTGGCGCTTAAAAGGACTAATAGGGGCCTAAGGCGCTTACCGCCCGCATCAATGATGTATTGTCCGATATTTTCTACCAGCCCTACATCTGAATGTAGTTGACTAAGAATCAGTTCATTAACTTGGTTGAATTCTGATTCAACCACTTGATGAAACGACAGCATGCCAGGACCCTGCAGGTTTATTGTTATTTATAGTCATATAAAGCGCGATGGCATCCTAGGGTTGGGTTTGGAGCCTGTCAAGCGAATGGCGCATTATAACTGGATTTAAGGCCAATTTTTCCTTGCGATAGGGGGTGCTTTCACTTAGAATTGCCGCCCTCGCAAATCCGGCCTGGAGAAATCGTTCTCCTAGGCGTCGAACTGGCATACGCGAATACGGAGCAGAACTATGTACGCAGTAATTAAAAGTGGTGGCAAGCAGCACCGAGTGCAGGAAGGTGAATTCTTGCGTCTCGAGAAGCTGAATGTGGCTACTGGTGAAAATGTTGATTTTGATGAAGTGCTAATGGTTGTCGATGGCGATAACGTAAAGATTGGCGCACCTCTTGTTGAGGGCGGCAAAGTGAGCGCTGAAGTACTGAGCCATGGTCGTGCTGATAAAGTAAAGATTATCAAGTTCAACCGTCGTAAGCACAGTCGTAAACAAATGGGCCACCGTCAGTGGTTTACCGAAGTTAAAATTACTGGCATCAGTGCTGGTTAAGGTTAAATAGGAGAACGTCATGGCTCACAAGAAAGCTGGTGGTAGTACTCGTAACGGTCGCGATTCCGAAAGTAAACGCCTTGGTGTTAAACGCTTTGGTGGAGAGCAGGTTGCGGCTGGAAATATTATTGTTCGTCAGCGTGGTACAAAATTCCATGCGGGAAACAATGTTGGCATTGGTCGTGACCACACGATTTTTGCAACAGCAGATGGACAAGTAGAATTCACAATTAAAGGTCCAAAAAACCGTAAATATGTGAATATTGTGACTGCGTAATGCAAATACTTTAAAAACTTTTTTAAAGTGGAAGTTTTTAAAGTGAAAAGCCCCGCAATGCGGGGCTTTTTTGCTTTCTAGAGTCTTGTTTTATTTGTGTTATTTCGTTTTAACCTTTCAATTTCTATAATAAGTTAGAAATTGGAATTGGCTGGTAGTTAATAGTGGTTCGTTAGGCGCGGTATACTTCTACTCTTTATCATTACGGCTATTCTTTATTACAGTTTTTTACTCAATGGCATGCTAGCACTTCATATTTTGAATAAGTTAAACGTTAGTACCTTAAACAAGCGAAAGGCTTTACCCCATGAAATTTGTTGATGAAGCACCTATTCACGTCCAGGCTGGCAAAGGCGGTAATGGCTGCCTGAGTTTCCGCCGTGAAAAGTTTATTGCCAAGGGTGGCCCTGATGGTGGCGACGGCGGTGATGGTGGTAGTGTCTACCTTGAAGGTGATGATAATCTTAATACGCTGGTGGATTACCGTTTTCAACGTAGTTATAACGCAGAAAGTGGGCAGCAGGGTGGTAGTAAAAATTGTACCGGCAAGGGTGGTGATGACCTTGTATTAAAAGTGCCTGTTGGCACCACTATCATCGATGCTGATACAGAAGAAGTACTTGGGGATATTACGGAGAATGCCCAGCAAATCATGGTAGCCAAGGGTGGTTTCCATGGTTTGGGTAACACGCGCTTTAAATCCAGCGTGAATAGGGCGCCTCGCCAGACAAAGCCGGGAACAGAGGGTGAGGCCCGCCAGTTGAGACTGGAGCTTAAAGTACTGGCAGATGTGGGTTTAGTGGGGTTGCCTAATGCGGGTAAATCTACCTTTATACGTGCTGTTTCTGCAGCCCGCCCTAAAGTGGCGGATTATCCGTTTACAACGCTGGTGCCAAATTTGGGTGTTGTACAGCCTCAAAAATATCGAAGCTTTGTTATTGCAGATGTGCCAGGTTTGGTGGAAGGAGCAGCTGAAGGTGCAGGCCTGGGTATTCGGTTTTTAAAGCATTTAACCCGAACTCGTTTACTGCTCCACCTTGTGGATATGTTGCCTCCCGATGGCTCCGATCCAGCAGATAATGTTAATGTGATCGAGAATGAGTTGGACCAGTTTAGCCCGACATTATGGAGCAGAGAACGCTGGTTAGTACTGAACAAAATTGATTTGTTACCAGAGGATGAAAGAGAGCAGCTTTGCCAGGAAGTTGTAGAGAAGCTGCAGTGGGAAGGCCCAGTTTATATTGTGTCAGCTTCGTCTAGCAATGGAACAGAACAACTTTGTCAGGATATTATGACGCGTTTGGAAGAATGCTGGGAGGCTGAACGGGAAGACCCTGAAGTTGCAGAGCATGAGCGTGAATTGCAATCTAAAATGCAACGGGAAGCCAGGGATAAAATTGAGTCTTTGCGAGGTCCACGGAAATCAGAGAATCAGGGTGACGACGACGATGATTTTGATGATGACGATGATCATGACGTAGAAATTATTTATTCGCCTTAAGTAAAACTATAAAGGTATAAGAAGTAAAACTGAAAGAAGTCGAAAAAAGAATGGGTAATCAAACCAACAAAAACAATTCTGATACGACAGTGCGTGATATGGTCGATAAAGAAGTAGTGACAAGAGAAGTAGTTAAAAAGGCTAAACGCTGGGTCGTTAAAATTGGCAGTGCGTTATTGACTGATGATGGAAAAGGTCTAGATCGCGAAAGTATTGCTAGTTGGGTGGAGCAGGTGGTCGCTTTGTTGGAGCAAGGCAACGAGGTTGTCCTGGTATCCTCTGGGGCTGTTGCTGAGGGCATGTCACGTTTAGGTTGGAATAAACGCCCCTCATCTATACATGAGCTACAGGCTGCTGCAGCTGTAGGTCAAATGGGACTTGTGCAAGCCTATGAATTCCAATTTCAGCAATATGGCCGGCATACAGCGCAAGTATTGCTAGACCATGATGACATCTCTAACCGCGAGCGTTATCTCAATGCCCGCAATACATTGCAGACACTATTAGAGCTTGGTGTTGTTCCGATTATCAATGAGAATGATACGGTGGTTACGGATCAAATTCGTTTTGGAGATAACGATACCTTGGCGGCGATGGTGGCTAATCTTATTGATGCGGACATGTTGGTCATTCTGACGGATCAGGACGGTCTCTTCGATGCAGATCCTAGAAATAACCCTAAGGCTCAGCTTATATCCCAAGGCCATGCAGGTGATCCTGCTTTAGATGCTTTGGCAGGTAGTGGTAGTAGTTTGGGGCGTGGCGGTATGGTGACTAAGCTTCAAGCAGCTCGGCTTGCCGCACGTTCTGGTGCAAATACCATTATTGTTGGTGGAAGGGCTGAGAGAGTGCTGTCTCAGTTGGTCAATGGTGAAAACCTTGGAACATTATTGGTCGCTGAAAAAGAGCCTATTGCTGCCCGGAAGCAGTGGTTGGCGGGGCACTTGCAAGTTCGAGGGTCTCTTACTTTGGATGCGGGTGCTGTAAGGGTATTAAGGGAGCAGGGGAAAAGTTTATTACCCGTGGGTGTTAAATCTGTTTCAGGCAATTTTCACCGTGGTGATTTAGTGCTCTGTGTGGATGAGTCAGGTGTTGAGATTGGCCGAGGGTTAGCTAATTATAATGCATCCGAAAGTGGTCAGATCATTGGTAAAGCTAGCCATCTAATTACTGATATTTTAGGTTATTGTGATGATGATGAATTGATTCACAGGGATAACCTTGTATTGGTCTAATTGGGTACTGGTTTAGCTGGTGTTAGCTTAGCTTGTGTTCGTTAAGAGAGTCAGACATAAAAAAACCGGCCTATAAGCCGGTTTTTTATGTGGAGCATTTAGTCCCACGAAATATAGTGCTTAGCCAGCAGCAAGTGCCTTAACTTGGGCATTCAAGCGGCTCTTATGACGAGCGGCCTTATTTTTGTGAATAATGCCTTTGTCAGCGATGCGATCAAGCACAGGTACTACAGCATTGTATGCAGCTTGTGCTGCTTCTGCTTCACCGGATTCTATGGCCGCATAAGTCTTTTTAAGATAGGTGCGCACCATGGAGCGCAAGCTAGCATTGTGCTTACGACGTTTTTCGTTCTGACGCGCTCTTTTGCGTGCTTGGGGTGAGTTGGCCACCTAACGTGCTCCTTTAAATATTTGGTCTATATATGAGTCTGAATTCAAGGCGCGGAAATATACAGTGTTTGTTCCTACTTATCAATATTCTTTGTACATAAAAGTCGTTCTGATGTTTAGGGTGTTACTGTCGCCATAACTAAGGTTGTCGCTATTCATTGTAGTTATCCATAATGTAATGCCAGCTATCATAGCTGCTTCAAAATCACTATGATCCTTGTTCAAATAAATGCTGTAGCTAAATAGCCAGAGGGCTTAAGGCTTTGCAATATCAGTAAGTAGGATAAAAAGCGAAATAGTCATAGGAAGAATAGTTGGAAAAAGAGCCAGAAAAGCAGTGTCCACCCGTAAAGTCAGCAAGCGTTAAGTCGACAAAATTACTGCGCTCTAGTGGTGTTGTCAGCAGTATGACGATGCTGTCTCGGGTTATGGGCTTGCTGAGGGATATGGTGTTTGCTCAGGTGATTGGTGCTGGAGCAATGGCCGATGCTTTTTTTGTCGCATTTAAAATCCCTAATTTCTTTCGCCGTTTGTTTGCTGAAGGTGCTTTTTCTCAGGCATTTGTACCCGTTTTGGCCGAATACCGGGAAACAGGCAGTCAGGCTGCAGTAAAAGTACTTATTGATAAAGTAGCTGGTGCCCTTGGATCCGTATTGATTGCGGCAACAGTCCTTGTGGTAATCGCTTCACCAGTAATGACTGGGATCTTCGCCTTTGGTTTCTGGCTGGATCACCCAGATAAGTTTGCTGCGGCGAGCAGTATGTTGAGAATTACTTTTCCATACTTGATGTTGATCTCTCTTACAGGACTGGCTGGCGCTATCCTCAATAGCTATGACCGTTTTGCCGTGCCGGCCTTTACCCCAGTACTGTTAAATATTTCTATTATAGTGGCCGCTATTTTCGTTTCTCCCTGGTTTGAAGAGCCTGTGTATGCATTGGCCTGGGGTGTATTAGCAGCGGGTGTCGTTCAGCTCATCTTTCAGCTGCCATTTTTAGCTCGTATTCATATGGTGCCAACACCTGTCATTGATTGGCGAGATGAGGGAGTCAAAAAAGTACTAAGACTGATGGCTCCAGCCATTTTTGGCGTTTCTGTCAGTCAGATAAATCTGTTGTTGGATACGATGATTGCATCATTTTTACCTACAGGCAGTATTTCCTGGCTTTATTACTCTGATCGTTTATCTGAATTGCCGTTAGGGGTCTTTGGTGTAGCCATTGCCACAGTGATTTTGCCAAGCCTGTCAAGGCAGCATACGGCTGCTAGTTCTGAGAAGTTTAATGCCACCATGGATTGGGCATTGAGAATGATTTTGTTGATTGCAATACCCGCTGCATTGGCGTTAATTATACTTGCTGAACCCATTTTATTGACTCTGTTTTATTACGGCGATGTCATTACTACCCGTGATATGTCGATGTCGACACTTAGCTTGCGCGCCTACGCTGTTGGGTTGTTGGCATTTATGTTGATTAAAGTTTTGGCTCCGGGATATTTTGCTCGTCAGGATATGAAAACTCCGGTGCGGATCGGTGTCATTGCACTTGTCTCTAATATGGTGTTGAACATACTGTTGGCAGTCCCTTTACACATCTATTGGGGGATTGGTCATGTTGGTTTGGCGTTGGCGACATCGTTGTCTGCGATCCTGAATGCGGCCATGCTGTTCTTTGGGTTAAGAAAGCAGGCTGTTTATACTCCGAAACCGGGTTGGCGGAAGTTTTTACTGATGTTGCTTCTCGGTAATATTGCTATGTGCTTTGCTTTGTATGGTTTAACGACCTTACTAAACGATTGGAGTGGGTGGTTATGGTGGGAAAGGGCAGGCTGGATGGGGTTGATATGTGCCACTGGTGCTGCAGTTTATCTTCTGCTACTTGTTCTCGGCGGTTTTAGGTTGTCACACCTGAAGCATCACTAACCTAAAACATCACTAAAAATTCAGTGCTTCTGTGTTCATTCGAAATTGTTCTTCCTGTTTGCTCTGCTAACCAGATAATGTGCATTATCTGGTTAGTAAGACTATGAATTACCTGTTTTTAATAAGCTTGGATAGGTATACTTTCGCCTTTATTTTTGCGATGTCAGCAGTCAGTGTCCGGAGAGAAAAGGCAGTTTATTCGTGGCTTGCATAATTTGAAGCCTGGCCGGGGTGGTTGCGTTGCAACCATCGGCTCTTTCGATGGTGTTCATCTTGGGCACCGGGCAATTTTACAGCAGTTGATCGATAAGTCGGCTGAGTACGATTTGCCCTCTGTGGTAATTATTTTTGAGCCACAACCACAAGAGTTCTTTTCCGGTGAGCAGGCACCTGCTCGTCTAATGCGCTTGCGGGAAAAAGTGGAAGCGTTTGTTGATGCAGGGATTGATCAAGTTTTCTGCCTCCAGTTCAATCGCTTTCTTCGCAGTCTGTCGGCCAGTGATTTCATTGATCAAGTGTTGGTTTCTGGGCTCAATGTCCGATGTCTTGTAGTTGGTGATGATTTTCGCTTTGGCCATGACCGCAGTGGGAATTATCAGTTACTGACTCAGGCTGGGAAACAACATGGCTTTGAGGTGTTGGATACCCATACTTTAGAATATCTAGGGGAGCGTATTAGTAGCACCCGTATTCGTGAAGCGCTTGAGCAGGCAGATTTTGTTTTAGCAGAAGAATTGCTGGGACAGCCTTTTTGTATTAAAGGTCGGGTGGTATATGGCCAGCGACTAGGTAGCCAACTGGGAATTCCTACGGCTAATGTCAACCTTCACCGCTATAGTGCACCTCTTAGTGGTGTTTATGTGGTGGAGGTGTTGTGGAACGGTCAGTGCCTTCCCGGTGTGGCAAATGTGGGTGTTCGTCCCACGGTGGGTGACTTGATTAAACCGGTTTTAGAGGTCCATTTGTTGGACTTTGATGAGCCTCTCTATGGACAGAGAATACAAGTGGAGTTTAAGGCCAAGGTTCGTGAAGAGGCCAAATTTGCCTCAATTGAAGACATGGTTGAAGAAATCCATAACGATATTGCTATGGCTCGATGCTATTTTGCCAATTAAGTTTTCCAAATAGAACTGGAAAAATGGTTGAATAGCGCCAAACGATAAGTAAGTGAAAAGCAAGCAAGTAAAAAGAATGTACTTAGAGAAGATGTTTAAGAAAAATGACTGATTATAAATCGACTTTGAATCTGCCTTATACAGAATTTCCTATGAAGGCGAATTTGGCTCAGCGTGAGCCAAATATGCTGAAAAAATGGCAGAGTTCAAAACTCTATGAGCAAGTGCGTGAACAGCGTCAGGGCAGGGATAAGTTTATCCTGCACGACGGTCCTCCCTATGCCAATGGCAATATTCATATTGGTCATTCAGTCAATAAGGTACTGAAAGATATTGTTGTTAAATCACGGACCCTGAGCGGCTTCGATGCACCCTATGTGCCTGGGTGGGATTGTCACGGATTGCCGATTGAACACCAGGTAGAAAAGAAAATTGGTAAGGCGGGTGTTAAAGTCGACCACAAAACCTTCCGCCAAAAATGCCGTGAATATGCCCGTCGTCAGGTAGATGGGCAAATGAAAGATTTTGTTCGCCTAGGTGTGTTGGGTGACTGGGATAATCCCTATCTCACTATGGATAAACAGTTCGAAGCGAATATTATCCGTGCTTTGGGAAAAATTGTTGAAAATGGCCATTTGGTAAAAGGCTATAAGCCGGTCTATTGGAGTGTGGTAGGTGCTTCTGCGTTGGCTGAGGCCGAAGTGGAGTATCAAGATAAAACTTCATTTTCCATCGATGTTGCTTTCCCCGTAGTGGATGAAAATGCATTTACCAGTGCCCTGAGTGGTTTTGGTGATGAAGGTAAGGGGGAAGGCGAGGTTTCGGTCGTTATTTGGACCACAACACCTTGGACATTGCCGTCTAACCAAGCGGTAAGTCTCAGTGGTGAATTGGATTATGTGTTGGTTCAGTGTGATTTAAATGGTAGGCCACGCCGATTTATTTTAGCTGAAGCTTTGTTGGAATCTGTACTGGAACGCTGGGATGTTGAAGAACATCAGGTACTGGGTAAAGCCAAGGGCGAAGCCTTTGAAAACCTGCTGTTACAGCACCCATTCTATGATCGTCAGGTGCCTGTGATTCTTGGTGACCATGTTACCACTGAAGCTGGTACCGGTTGTGTGCATACTGCACCAGATCACGGTATGGATGACTTTGTGGTAGCCGCTAAATATGACATTGGCACACTGAATTATATCGACGATAACGGTGTATTCCATGATGATGTTGAGCGTTTCGCTGGTCAGCATGTTTATAAAGTAGATGAACAAGTCGTTGAGGTATTGGAGCAACAGGGGCATTTACTTTCCTGCGGCAAAATTACTCACAGTTATGCCCATTGCTGGCGGACTAAAACGCCATTGATTTATCGAGCCACACCACAATGGTTTGTAAGCATGAACGAAAATGGTTTGCTGCCCAAGGCCAAGGAAGCCATTAAAGGTGTGGCATGGCATCCGGACTGGGGGCAAGCTCGCATTGAAACTATGCTGGATAACAGCCCCGACTGGTGTATTTCTCGTCAGCGTACTTGGGGTGTTCCTATTGCTCTTTTTGTCCATAAGGTTTCTGGTGATTTACATCCAAATACGTCTGATTTAATTGAGACTGTAGCCACTCGTGTGGAACAGGATGGTATCGATGCTTGGTATGACTTGGATGCTAGTGAGTTGTTAGGTAAAGAAGCGGAGCAATATAGTAAGGTCACGGATACACTGGATGTTTGGTTTGATTCCGGTGTCACCCATTCAGCAGTCCTCGATGCCCGCGATCAACTTCAGTATCCAGCAGACCTTTATTTGGAAGGTTCTGATCAGCACCGTGGCTGGTTCCAGTCATCGTTAAAAACAGCCATAGCGATAAAGGGTAATGCACCGTATAAAGCAGTACTGACCCATGGCTTTACCGTGGACGCTGATGGTCGAAAAATGTCTAAATCCATTGGTAATGTGATGTCACCACAGAAAGTGGTGAATGATCAGGGAGCCGATGTTTTACGTTTGTGGGTGGCTGCGACTGACTTTAGTGGTGAGATGAGCGTATCTGATGAAATTCTTAAGCGTACTGCAGATTCCTATCGCCGGATTCGTAATACAGCTCGTTTTCTACTCTCAAACTTGAATGGTTTTGATCCATCTACTGATTTGGTGGCAATGAATGACATGCTGTCTCTCGACCGATGGGCTGTGGATTGTGCAGCGAAATTACAAGATGAAATTTTGTCAGCCTATGAGAATTATCAATTCCACCATATCTACCAGAAGCTCCATAATTTTTGTGTCACCGATATGGGTGGTTTCTATCTGAACATCATTAAGGATCGTCAATACACTTGCCAGGAAGATTCATTGGCAAGGCGATCAGCACAGTCGGCGATTTATCATATTGCAGAAGCCTTTGCTCGGTGGGTAGCTCCAATTTTGAGTTTTACTGCTGAGGAAATTTGGGCTTTTATTCCAGGTGATAGAGAGAGTTCTATTTTCTTGGCTGAATGGTATTCGCTACCTACCGCTGATAATACAGCTATTACTGATAGCGATTGGGTGTTAATCGCTGAGGCGAGAAACGCCGTGAATAAGGTGTTGGAAGGTAAGAAGGAGGAGGGCATACAGAAGTCTCTGGAAGCAGAGGTTACTCTTTATGCTAACAGTGGATTACATGATGCATTGGCAAAACTCGGTGATGAGCTCAGGTTCGTATTGATTACTTCTGAAGCAACGCTTAAACCCCTTGCAGATGGTCAAGGTGGAGAGGAAACAGAAGTTGAAGGTTTACAGTTGGCTGTTGAAAAGACCGCATATGCTAAGTGTGATCGATGCTGGCATCACCGCGAAGATGTAGGCAGACATGTAGATCATCCAGAGCTTTGCAGCCGGTGTGTTGATAATGTTGAAGGTAGTGGTGAGAAGCGGCAGTATGCTTAACGTTTACTTTGCAACCATGCTGGATAATTGCTGTGATTGAGTGGTCTAAAGTTGGACGATGGTATTCGCTAGCTGTTTTGATTGTTGTCCTTGACCAGCTGACAAAACAATGGGTTTCTTCCAGTTTTTCTTATGGAGAATCTTTAGAGCTGTTGCCTTTTTTAAACCTGACCTTAGTACACAATATGGGTGCAGCGTTTAGCTTTCTAAGTGATGCTGGCGGCTGGCAACGGTGGTTTTTTGCCATTGTCTCTTTGATTGTCAGTGTGGTTTTAATCGTTTGGTTGTCCCGATTACCTGCCCGACAATATTTGTTGGCAACAGCTCTGGCTTTGGTTTTAGGTGGGGCAATCGGTAACCTGTGGGATCGAGTATTTCTTGGTTATGTGGTTGATTTTATTGATGTATTCTATCAAAAATATCATTGGCCAGCTTTTAATGTCGCGGACACTGCCATAACTATTGGTGCAATATTATTGATTTTAGAAAGTCTGTTTTCATCAAAAACAGACAGCTAGCATTAGACCACTAATTTTAGATAACCAATCTTAGGCAACAAAAAGGCTAAGTAAA
>JAJFKD010000021.1 GCA_021773405.1 Porticoccus sp. | reverse complement strand
ATCAGCTAATGCTTCTGGGGTTGCTTGTTTAAAGTAGCCACCTTGAACAAAGTTAAAATAGTACAGCATGCCGATCCAGGTAATACCGAACAGCAAATGCCCCCAACGAACGAGGAAGTTAATGAATTCCATGTGTATCTCCTTAGCAGTGAGATGTTGTTTTTATATTAATTAAAATATCATTATTTTTGTGAGCCGCCTTCAGGGATGAACATCATATAACCCTTTAAAATACAGGGTTATATGGCCCTCCTGCTGGTTGTCAATTCTGTCACAAACTGCTATCCAATAACAAATTGCTATTAATTGCATTGCAACAAATAAAAAAACCCCGAATTTCGGGGTTTTTTTATTTTCAGTAGTTTCTAGGCAACTTCTAAGTATTAATGGGACTACATCATACCGCCCATACCGCCCATACCACCCATACCGCCCATATCAGGCATGCCTGGAGCACCAGCTTCAGCAGGTGAATCAGCCACCATCGCTTCAGTAGTAATCATCAGGCCAGCAATAGAGCCTGCCGCTTGTAATGCAGTGCGTGTTACTTTAGCGGGGTCCAAAATACCCATGGCAATCATATCGCCATACTCACCCGTACCCGCATTGTAACCAAAGTTACCCTCTCCAGCCTTGACCTTATCGACAACAACAGACCCCTCTTCACCCGCATTGGTAACGATTTGACGCAGAGGTGCTTCCATAGCACGACGCGCCAGATTAATACCCACGGTTTGGTCATCATTATCGCCAGTCAGCCCATCGATAGCTTGCAAAGCGCGAATCAGAGCAACGCCACCACCAGGAACAACGCCCTCCTCAACGGCAGCACGAGTAGCATGAAGTGCATCATCAACGCGTGCCTTTTTCTCTTTCATTTCCACCTCTGTCGCTGCTCCCACCTTGATCACTGCAACACCGCCAGCCAATTTAGCTACACGCTCTTGCAGCTTTTCACGATCATAATCAGAAGTAGTATCTTCGATTTGGGCGCGTATCTGATTAACACGACTTTCAATAGTGGCATGATCACCAGCGCCATCGACGATAGTTGTGTTTTCTTTGGTCATGCTAATGCGTTTAGCAGTACCCAAATGCTCCAAAGTAGCAGACTCGAGATCCATGCCCACTTCTTCAGAAATAACGGTACCACCTGTGAGGATAGCGATATCTTCCAGCATCGCTTTACGGCGATCTCCAAAACCAGGTGCCTTACAAGCTACTACTTTAACGATGCCACGTAGGTTATTAACCACCAATGTTGCCAAGGCTTCGCCTTCAACATCTTCAGCAATAATCATCAATGGGCGACCCGCTTTTGCTACATTTTCAAGCAATGGCAACAAATCACGGATGTTGGAGATTTTCTTATCATAAAGCAGGATAAATGGTGTTTCGTGCTCAACACTCATACTTTCCTGATTGTTGATGAAGTAGGGAGAAAGGTAACCGCGATCAAACTGCATACCTTCAACAATATCCAGCTCATTTTCTAAGCCAGAACCATCCTCAACGGTAATAACACCTTCTTTACCTACTTTTTCCATGGCTTGAGCAATGATATCGCCCACCTGAGCATCACTGTTCGCAGAAATAGTACCTACTTGAGCAATTTCTTTAGTATCAGCACAAGGCTTTGCAATAGAAGCAATTTCTTCTACTGCTGCAGTTACAGCTTTATCAATACCACGCTTTAAGTCCATTGGGTTCATACCTGCAGCAACAGACTTAAGGCCTTCATTCACAATCGATTGAGCCAAAACAGTGGCGGTTGTGGTGCCGTCGCCAGCCTCATCAGAGGCTTTAGAAGCAACCTCCTTAACCATCTGTGCACCCATATTTTCGAACTTGTCTTTCAATTGGATTTCTTTAGCTACAGATACACCATCTTTAGTTACGGTCGGCGCACCGAAGGACTTTTCCAAAACTACATTACGGCCTTTTGGCCCCAAGGTTACTTTTACTGCATCAGCCAGCACGTTTACGCCATTCAACATGGGGTTACGTGCGCTGTCTCCAAACATTACATCTTTATCTGACATGATGATTTACCTTCCTTAAAACAATTCGTTGTGACGCATGTAAGTAGCGTTTATAAAATATCCAACCTACGCCACATTACTCCACAACAAGGGGTGAAATGAGTTAAATAGAAATTAGTCTTCAACACTAACCTTCAACTACAGCCTTAATATCACTTTCACTGAGGATGACCAGTTCCTGGCCATCAACCTCAATGGTGTCACTGCCGGCGTATTTACCAAAAACAACAATATCACCCACATTGACGTCTACTGGACGAACTTCACCACTCTCAAGTACACGGCCGGTTCCCACGGCAA
This sequence comes from Porticoccus sp., assembly GCA_021773405.1. Lineage (GTDB taxonomy): Bacteria > Pseudomonadota > Gammaproteobacteria > Pseudomonadales > Porticoccaceae > Porticoccus. The sequence continues at coordinate 10,227 of JAJFKD010000021.1, read as the reverse complement.
CAACTTCACCCTCATTGGGTTTTTCCTTAGCAGAACCAGGCAATAAAATACCACCTGCAGTTTTTTCCTCTTCTTCCTTGCGACGAACTACCACACGGTCGTGTAGGGGACGAATTTTCATTGCATTATCTCCAACTTTTTATGTTCTACCCTATTAAATTCAATCCTGCTCCTAACTCATTGGCTAGCAACAAAATCCGGTTAAAACCGGGCAGTGCTTAATTTGGTGCCAATTAAATCTATTTCAAGGGGCACATGAAAGTTTTTTTAGGCCAAAAATCCGCTATGGATCTTTTTTTTCCTTATTCTTCACATTGTTTTCCTGGTTATTTTCCTGGCCGTTTTCCTGACCAGTCTCACACCAATATTCCCCTTCCAGGGTTTCCGAGCCCTGTTCTGAGGCCTGAGAATGGCTGCTGGGAGGCACATTTCGATACTGAGTCTGCTGGCTACGATAATCCACCACCTCCATTTTGGAGACCATACCCGTTACTATAAGCCGCCGAAAACCCGGGACCAATCCCATAAAGCCTACAACATCAGTAACAAAACCAGGAGTTACCAATAAAGCGCCACATACCGCCAGGATAATCGCTTCAACCATTTCAATTGCAGGCAACTCACCTGCATCCATCTTTTGTCGAGCACGAAACAATGTTGCGAACCCTTGCTGCCTCAATAATGTGAACCCTACAGCTGCGGTCAGCAATACAAGACCAATGGTAGACCATGCACCGATTTCCCGCCCTACTGTAATCAACAGCCACATTTCAATAATGGGCATAGCAATAAAAATTAACAGCAGGTATCTCAACATTAACTCCGATTTACAATCTAGTTTTTACTGTAGGCTTATCCCCCTTAGCTCTTTATCCAATATGGGGACTATTTCTATCACTTCAAATCTTTTAAGCCGCTAACACCAAATTATTACAACACTTATGGCAACACCTGTAGCGACAATAATAGACGCACGCCATCATACAACCCTATGATGGAATCATGGAGATAAATCAAAGAGACCGGATATTTAGTGTTCTCACAGCCATTCCCTATGGCCAAGTCAGTAGCTATGGAAGGGTAGCAGAATATGCTCAGTTGCCTAATGGAGCCCGACTGGTTGGGCGAATACTTGGCCAACTACCGAAAGATACAACCCTTCCCTGGCACCGGGTATTAAGATCAAATGGACAAATTGCCTTCCCCAAGGATAGCAGCGCCTTTCAACGGCAGAAGCAGCTGCTAGAAGCTGAAAATGTAATTGTAAAAAATGGCAAAGTTAACCTGTCAAAATATGGCTGGCAGCTCTAATATTCAAGCTAAGTACTGTCCTGAGCTAGAGCTCACCTGATCGCCACATCCTCTTCAATATGATTTTTCAGTTCACCCCGGTCTCGCTTCCAGATCAACCATGCCAAGAAAATAGCTGGCAACCCCATTAATGCTGCATAGAAAAAGAATGCTTGGTAACTACTGGCATCAACAATCACTCCTGAAAACCCACTAAAAAACTTACCCGGCAAGGTCATTATGGAGCTAAACAGCGCATACTGAGTAGCGGTATAAGCTCTGTTGGTCATACTCGACAAATAGGCAATAAATACGGCATTGGAAAAACCACCACTCAAGTTATCACCACTGATAACAACTGCTAGCCATGTAAGGTCCGCGCCAATATTTGCAAGCTGGACAAATAGTAAGTTTGTAAGTGCCACCATTGCCGCTCCAGCAATAAGCGGACGATATATGCCGTAACGGACAACAAGCAAACCACCCAAAAATGAACCAGCTAACGTCATAAAAAAGCCAAATACTTTTCCGACGTTTGCAATGTCCGTTTTGGAAAAACCAAGATCCAGATAAAAGGGATTAGCCATAATCCCCATGGTGATATCACTAAGCCTGAACAACCCAATAAAGGCCAGAATCATAAAAGCCCAAGAACCATTACGCTGAAAAAACTCCACAAAAGGTGCGACTACAGCACCAACAAACCAAGCTTCCAGTCTGCGCCAATATCCAGGCTCATCAGCATGCAACCGATGCTTCAGCCCTGACTCCAAACTAGCGGTATCAGGGAGCACTTTATGCTCTGGCTCTCGAACCATTAGCACGGTTGTAACACCGACCAACATAAGTGCTGCCATAACGGCGTAAGCGGTTCCCCAGCTAGACCAATCTGCCAAATAAAAAGCACCGGCCCCTGCCACCAGCATCGCTATGCGATAACCAAATATATAACTTGCCGACATGGCGCCTTGATATTCATCGATTGCCGACTCAATGCGAAAAGCGTCAATAGCGATATCTTGTGTAGAAGAGGAAAAAGCAACTAATACTGAACAAAGAGCAATGCCGACTAAAGAACCTGATGAAACCATGGACTCTGAAGCAACCATAGCCATCAGGCCTATCATCACCCCCAACTGCCCCAACAGTATCCAACTGCGCCGTTGCCCCAATTTCTTTGTTAAAAAAGGCAACTGAAGCCGATCAACCACCGGAGCCCAAAAAACTTTTATGGAGTAGGTAATACCCACCCAACCAAAAAAGCCTATGGTGCTGCGACTAATTTCCATGTCCCGCAACCAGGCCGTTAGTGTTGAAAAGACCAGCAATAAGGGCAGGCCTGCGGCAAACCCAAGAAATAACATAGTGATAACTTGGGGACGGGTATAAACCCGTAACGCTTCCCCCCAGCTCACTGTGCCATTTTGCTCTGTCATAAACCCCTCCAATAAGAGCGATACCCTAACAGATAATCTTGTCGATGCTATACACTAACCGTCATATGGAAACGATTCTTGAAGTACGCAATCTAACCAAATCTTTTCGCTCTCTCACTGCGGTAGATAACATTTCTTTTGCGATCCCAAAAGGGGCCTGCTTTGGGCTTCTTGGGCCCAATGGTGCAGGAAAAACTACCACCATCGAAATTATCGAAGATATTAAGAAACCAACGTCAGGCACCATTCTCTACAAAGGAAAACCGAGAGACCATGACTTCTCCAAGCACACAGGGATTCAATTTCAATCAACGGCATTAATGGATTATCTGAAAACCCGTGAAGTTTTAGCTTTATTTGCCCAACTTTATCCTCATAGCCAACCGATGGATTACCTGGTTGAGCTATGTCAGCTTGAAGATTTTCTCGATACTTATGCAACAAAATTATCCGGTGGGCAGCGACAGCGCCTATTACTCGCCGTCGCCCTAATCAACGACCCAGAAGTGCTGTTTCTTGATGAACCCACCACAGGTCTTGACCCTCAATCTCGCCGAAATTTTTGGTCACTTATTCACGAAATCAAGGCCCGGGGGAAGACTGTATTATTGACTACCCATTACATGGAAGAAGCGGAATTACTCTGTGACCAACTCGTTATTATGGATAAAGGCAAAATTATTGCTGATGGGTCTCCTCAACACCTGCTTAAGGAGCATTTTGATCACAGCTATGTTTGTATCGACAACCAAGATTTCAACTGTGATCAAAATGCTATCAGCAGCCCTATTGAACTACGTGAAGACGGTGTTGCCATTGCCACCAATACCATTGAACAAACACTCTCGGAATTAGTATCACTCAATGTGAACTTACGATCTTTGAGGGTTAGGAGTCCCTCCTTGGATGATTTATTTCTTAAATTAACCGGGCACCACCTGCGGGAGTAACTGCAAGCCATGAAAGAAATTTTCGCCCTATGGATGGCACGAAACCGGGAATATTATCGCGACAAAGGCTCTTTGTTTTGGTCCTTTGTAGCAACACCCTTTATTGTCATTGTTCTGGCCCTCGCCTTTTCATCGGAAAGCCAACACATTTTTCGCGTGGGACAAATAGCTCAAGAATCCACCTTCCAAACGAGTTCAGCACACACTGAAAAAGAACCCTTTTCTACAGACCCTACTGTAGAAATTATTAACTACAACGACCTTCAGCATGCGATTCGTCGAGTGCAATTTCACCAATTAGATCTTTTACTGGACACCAATAGCACGGATATACAAACACCACGTTACTGGATTAACTCCGAATCAGCCAAGGGACATTTATTAGAAAAATTATTGATACAAAACACAGAGAACCAATATAGAGACACCCAATGGCAACGGAAAGAAATTATCGGAAAGAAAGTTCGCTATATCGATTGGGTAATTCCTGGAATTTTAGCCATGAATATGATGTTTAGTGGCTTGTGGGGTATTGGCTATGTAATTGTGCGCTACCGAAAAAATGGTGTTTTAAAACGCTTACAGGCAACGCCACTGTCTGCATGGAAGTTCTTACTGTCACAGGCTCTCTCAAGACTGTCCATCATGCTGATAGTGACAATATTAGTTTATGTTGTCTGCAACCTATTTATTGGCTTTATGATGGAAGGCAGCCACTCATTGCTGCTATTAATCGCTATTGTTGGCAACCTGTCCATTATTAGCATTTCATTGCTTATGGCTGCCAGAACAGCCAGCGAAGAACTAGCCAACGGCTTGTTAAACCTGATTAGTTTTCCAATGCTATTACTTTCAGAACTGTGGTTCTCGCTCGATGATGCCCCTGAATGGCTACAAAGCCTTTCTCAATTACTACCACTCACTCATTTGGTTAAAGCTGCGAGAGAAGTCATGCTAGAAGGTGCCGGGATAAGTGATGTCATGCCACATTTGCTCATCTTAGTTTTGATGACAGTGGTATTTATTACTTTGGCAGGAACATTGTTCCGCTGGCATAGCGACTAATCTTAGAAAAAGCCAGCGGCTAAAGACCGAGGGCCCTAAAGTAAGATAATGAGAAATGCGACTAGACAAAGAGCAAGCATTAACGCTCGAGAAAACAATGCCCTGATCTCGGCTACTTCTGTTTCTGCTTCATTTTTAATAGATAGTGTTTCTTCAATTTGTTCTTCCACTTCCTCATCTGCTGGCTCTTCAGAAATTGTTTTGATTGAACCTGACGCTAACGCAGCCAAAACATAACTTCTTATAGCAGACAATGTACCGATTGACCCTGATAGCAAGCTCGCTCTCAAACTCTCCAGGCACGCGGTAAAATTGCCGACAAATGCTAAGGATAGCCCCATTAATCGCACTGGTAGCCACTCCATCAGATGCAAACCATGTTGAACCCGCTGGCTATCATCTTCGTAGCGCCCTTTGGCTGCTATCTCTGAATGTAAAATCAGCAAACGATATAACAATGCACCTGGGGCACCGGCAAGAACAAACCAAAAAATTACGGCAAAATAACGTTCAAAATAGCGGTATGAAAGCGCACCAACAACCTCGTCATGTAACTCTGACCAGTTTTCAGATACACCCACCTCTTTTGTTACATTAAACTCCGCGGCATCATGATAAGCCGCTTGTAAATCATCTCTTTTCAAGTCCTCACGATAACCTTCGATGTCTTCCTCTAAATTGCCTCGGCCAAGAGAATAGAGAAACACTAAAAAGCTCAATACAAATACAGGTACCCCAAACCAATGGTTATCCAGCAACAATAGAGCACCGACTAAAACAAAAAGAGGCACAAGTAATGAAATCAGCAATTTTATATAAGGGATAGAGCCAAGCCATTTCTGCTTTTGTACACATACAGTCCACTGACGATACCAGCCATCTCGCTGTAATTGGGACAAAGACCCCATCCGCTGGAGCAACAAAATACCAATGACGATTATGATAAATTTCATTTCAGACTCCACTCATGGAACAACAACCTGATAAAACTCATTCAGTAACTTACACCTTAAACAAGATCCGAAAAATAACGTTGCCAATCAAATGCAGGGCCTGGGTCGGTTTTTCGACCTGGAGATATATCACTATGCCCGACGATACGCTGTTTTGTTATTGTAGGATAATGTGCCATTAATAGCTGTGTAACGACAACCAATGACTGGTACTGTTCATCGGTGTAAGGAATTTCATCGGCTCCTTCCAACTCTATGCCTATGGAATAGTCATTGCAGTTATCGATCCCTTCAAAACAGGAATTGCCTGCATGCCAGGCACGCTTATCAAAAGGCACAAACTGTGTGATTTTACCTGAGCGGTCTATCAATAAATGAGATGAGACCTGAAGCTCGGCTATTTCTTTAAAGTAAGGGTGCTCGCTGACATCTAGGCAGTTGGTAAAAAAATCACAAATATATGCATTACCAAACTGCTGAGGTGGCAGGCTAATGTTGTGAATCACTAACAGGGAAACATCTAGGGGGTTAGAACGTTCATTATGGTTAGGGGACGGTATTATAGAGGCATCAACAAGCCAACCATGATCATCAATCATTTCCACACCCAAAAAATAAACTTAGGAATACTACGCCCAGAGTGTGAAATTAATTTGGGGTATAAGCAAGGGTTACAGTGATGAGATAGAAAGTTAAACAACTGTTCTTTAATTTGGTACTGTCCGTCTACATCATAAAAAAAGTGCCCCAAACCCTTGATCAATTAGAGCTCAAAGCACTTCTTTGAAAAAATACAATTAGCGTGTATTTAATGCACTTTACGATTAGTACGAATACCCTTAATAACTTGTTCAAGAGCCTTATCAAACATCCGTACACTCTCAACAACAACTAATTTATTATCTTTAATCCCAGCGGCAACAGCATTTTGGCTCATTTCCACCACTTTTGAACCCTGACGATTTACAAAGATATATTTTCCTGGAGGGGAAATAATACCGGCAACCTTACAGCGGCGGTTTGGTGGTTCTCTATCCATAAAGTCTACCCATGAACCTCGGCCAAGCGCACTGGCAATTTTGATAAATTCATCTTCAACGGGCTCATCTTGAAGGTCTTCTTTTTCAGGGCTGCCTGGGATATCTGCCTTCAGTGTTTCAACTGTAACTTCTTTCATCAACGCTTCAGAAACCGGAGGCCTTGCTTTAATCCTATCAGGTTGAGAAGAACTAGATTTAACAGCGCTAGTTGTTTCTGGCTGCAACTGAGCAGTCACCTTCTCAGCCTTCTCGTTTTCAACCGGTAATTCGTTTAAATCAACAATCTTTTCTTCTTTAACTTCAGTTGCAGGTGTTTCAGCTATAGAAGGTTCCTGCTCCTCTTCTGGATAGAAAAATTGTTCCAAACCACCAATCAAGCAACCTAACTCATAAGGGTCAAACGAAATAATCTCTAGTTGCTTGCGAATTAATGCAATCAGCGGTTCTATTTCACTTTTGGTTACTTCTTCTTTAGCGGCCTGCTCTAATAGCTGATCCAACAGCTTGACGCTGGACTCCCAATCTTCCGGTGATTTTTCAATCCGGAGATATGACAGGAACATCACCTTGCACCAAGCCTCTTCAGCAAAACTAACAAACAGCTGAGGCAAACGTTTGCCCTGCATATGTTCTGCCAGCGTAGTATCAACCAGTTTTCGAGCCTGTCTGACTTTTTCCTGAGCAGCTACTTCTTCAACAATACGCTGCTCTCTAGCACTCGAACCACGACGTTCTTTTTCAACCAGCCCCATAAAATTAACGAGCAATTTACCCAGGGTATCCCTATCTAACGATTCTGATTTGTTAAGAATGTTTGCCACATTGGTAATCGCTTTACCAACAGGATCAGAAGAAAAATCCACACCATCTGAATAACCAATAGAGGCTTCTGTAATTTGGTTAAGTAATTGACGTGCTGGGTGCTTTTCTTTTGAAAAGAAGCTACCATCTTCCAACGCAATGCGCAGCATGGGCATTTCTAGTTTACGAAGCTCTTGACCAAGACCATCCGAAATACTGGGCTCATTACGGATGCTATCAAATAGTTGATCTAAGACATGAACAACACTTTGATTTCTGGCACCTAGACCTGCATTACCACGACTTTGGAGTTTACCTTGAATCAACCCAAGTAAACTTTGCTCGTTTGTTTTCTTCTCTACCCACTCGCCTTGCAAGCTGGATACAAGGCTAACCAAGTCATTGAGTTCAACAGGCTCTGTATCCGTAACAGGGGCAATTAATTCTGATTGCTGCAATAAATTTTGCAGTTGTACCAACAATTGGTCATTGTCATCAAAGCCTGCAAACGACTCATCATGATTTCCAACACTTGGATTGCTTCCCACGCCTGATATCGGAACCTGGCCCGGCTGTGCTTTAGTTATGGGTCTTCTAGTAGCAGCAGCTTTTTTAGCTTGAGAACGGCGCATTGGATGCTTTTTATCAAGATCAGGCAAAACGCCCATCTCGCGCAACATTTCGTTCCCTTTCTTCAACAGCCCACCCATACCATCTATCATATGACGATCAATCAGCTTGAAGAAAACAAGCTTTGAGCGAATATCAATATCCAACGGTTCAAGTGCATCATTTAATGCATTACAAATAATTTCTGGTCCCAGCGGATTACTATTTGCCATAACTTCTGCAGGCACCAAAAAGTTGATTCGAGCAATAATCTTTTTCAGCTCATGCTTTTCATGTTGAGATACTTTGGAAACCATCGCATCCAGAGCAATGGTTTCTTCAAGATCTTCATTTTCAATAACTTCTAAGTTAAAGCCGCCTGGTTTTTCTGAATCGTAAGCAATACCCTGATAGTTAACATCACCCAATTGCTGGAATGCCTGATCTATCGAAATCGAAAACTTTTGTTCTATTGCTTTACGCTCAAGACGAATCATCCGCATAGCGTCAAAATAGGCTGTTTGCTCACTATTACTTTCGGCACGATCAGCAAGGTCAAAAAAAGTATCGTCCACGTGTTCAAAAACTGTGGACAGCTTTTCAGATAAAGACTTTCGAGTCATATCCCGCAACTCACGGAGAGGTGCCGGGAATTTAAATGCCTTTGCCTTTAACCCTTGGGTATCGATTAGTTTTAAGCGACTATTGTTCATCTTACTTGCCTATTTGTAATACACACTTTCAACGCTATTGATGAAGTTTGGTGTAAAGCTTTTTCATTGGTAAAAAGTATAAGCGCCTATAGATCAATAAGAAGCCATGCAAAAGATACTCACGTCTCAAAAAATACTCACAAAAACGGCCCAAAAACAAAAAATGAGGGCTACGTCACATTCAAGATGCCAGTTTGTTTTGATAACACCCCCAATTCATCCAAAACCTAAAACCCTTCATCAAAGCTACTAGACTGATATACTTGCCTCCAAAAAATTGAGGACGATCAGGTTAACAATCCCATGCCCAACGATCTAAAGATCCAGCTAAACGACCCACAATTTCGGGCTGACCTTGAAAGCAGTGTTCGACAAGCACTAAAAGAAGATATCCGTGATGGCGATATCACAGCCATGCTTATTCCAGAAGAAAGCATTGCTACCGCAACAGTCATCACCAGAGAGCGAGCCGTCATTTGTGGACAACCTTGGGTGGACGAAGTATTCAACCAGCTTGACCCTAAAGTAGAAATAGAATGGCTAGTCCGCGACGGCGATAATGTTCAACCTGACCAAGAGCTTTTCAATCTAAAAGGATCGGCAAGAAGTCTCCTCACCGGGGAACGTACCGCGCTAAATTTTTTACAAACCCTTTCAGGAACAGCAACCACTGCTCGGCAGTACGCCAAACTGGTTGAAGCTACGGACATCAAAATCCTAGATACGCGGAAAACTATTCCTGGATTGAGGCTCGCACAGAAATATGCCGTTAAGGTTGGCGGTTGCCACAACCACAGAATTGGTTTGTATGATGCTTTTCTTATCAAGGAGAATCATATTGCTGCCTGCGGAGGTATCAATAAAGCGATTGAAAAAGCAAGAGAAATTGCTCCCAAAAAACCTGTAGAAGTAGAAGTGGAAAACCTTGAAGAGTTGCAACGGGCACTGAATGCCAAAGCCGATATTGTCATGCTGGATAACTTTGATGCTGAAATGATCAAGCAGGCGATTGGCTTAAATAATGGCAAGGCTAAGTTAGAAGTTTCAGGTAATTTGGATGCTGAAAATATTGCCAGTAAAGCTATTCAAGGAATTGACTACCTTTCGTCTGGGGGGTTGACAAAGCATTGTAGGGCTATAGATTTTTCAATGCGTTTCATCAAGTAAATCATAGTTAACTTCAGGTGGTTTAACTTTTAGAAGCTGTGGATATTTATCGCCCATAATTTTCCAATTTTCCACCGCTTCAGCATAAATGCTTTCTTCATGTAATTTTTGCAATACCAACAAGACCCTCTCAGCTTCTTCGTATCGACGATTTAACCCAAGTGCAAGGGCATAACGGAAAAGAGCAGGCGGGAAGGCAAACC
>JAJFKD010000003.1 GCA_021773405.1 Porticoccus sp. | reverse complement strand
CACGACCTTTGGTAAATTAAACGCAAATAAAGATAACGCCATACTCATGACTACTTGGTATTCCGGTACCAGTAAAATTATGGAGCAGGTGTATGTCGGTCAGGGTAGAGCGATAGATCCAGATAAATACTTCGTAATTATTATCAACCAGATCGGTAATGGCTTATCGACATCTCCCCACAATACAGCAGAACCTTTCGGAATGGCGGCGTTCCCCCACGTAAGAATTGGGGATGATGTTCGGGCGCAACATAAACTGCTCACCGAGAAATTTGGGCTTGATTCCCTGGCATTAGTGGTAGGTGGTTCTATGGGTGCTCAGCAGACTTGGGAATGGGCTGTACGGTATCCGGAAATGGTCAAACGGGCAGCGCCGATAGCGGGAACAGCTAAAAATACACCCCATGACTTTTTGTACACAAAAACACTGAACGAAGCAATTACGTCAGATCCTGCCTGGGAGGGTGGGTGGTATAAAGAACCCCATGCAGTGCATCGTGGATTACGTCGACATGCAGACCTTTGGTCTGTGATGGGTTATAGCACCGAAATGTTTAAGCAAGAGCTATGGCGAGATCTTGGCTTTTCTTCCCTAGAAGACTTCTATGTGGGTTTTACCCAGGGTTATTTTCTGCCGATGGACCCTAATAACTTGTTGTGTTTGGCGTGGAAATGGCAACGAGGTGATGTGAGTAGAATTACTGGGGGGGATCTAGAGGCAGCTTTGAGTCGAATCACCGCTAAAATGTTTGTGATGCCGATTGATGCCGACATGTTTTTTCCTCCTCAAGATTGTGAAGAGCATCAAAGGATGGTGGCTAACAGTGAATTTAGGGTAATTAAGAGCCACTGGGGGCATTTGGGGCTCTTTGGAATGGATCCCAAATATGCTGAGCAAGTTGACCACCATCTTAATGAGCTGTTGGCCATTGAGGTATAAAGGTCAGGCTTTATAGGGCTAGCTTTTAAGGGATAGGTATTAAATGACACCGTCAGATCAAACATCAAATAAGCTAAACAAGATTGTTGCTGAAGCTCGTCATGCTAGAGACGACCGAGAGAAGGGGTATCGTGAGAAGGCGTTAAAGCTATACCCATGGGTTTGTGGTCGCTGTGCCCGAGAGTTTACCCGAGAAAACTTGACACAGTTAACCGTTCATCATCGCGATCATAATCATGATAACAACCCATCAGATGGCAGTAATTGGGAGCTGTTGTGCCTCTATTGTCACGACAACGAACATTCTCGTTATACCGAAGTGGCATCTGGCAATACCTCAACAGAAACTGAAAAAAGTGCTGCTACACATCTGCCATTTGCTGGCCTTGGCGACATGTTGAAATCTAAAAAATAACTGTTTGGTGGGATTGGTTTTCTGCAAAAAAAACTCCCGATTTTGGTCGGGAGTCTATGAGGTAAACAGTTTTTTTGATTTGATTAATTAGTTGTTGTTACTTCAACCCAATCTGACCATTCAGATGCTCCACTATTATTAATGGCTCTGATCTGATAACGAAAGGTTGTAGGTCTGTTTGTCTTGTTAGCGAAATTTGTAATATCTTCGCCAGGGGTGCCAACAGTCGTTGTGCTAACCCAAGTACCTTTTCTTTTAAATAGGCGTTGACGCTGTATTTCATAACCAGTTTCATTGACTACATCAGTCCAGCTTAATAAAGCAGTGCGATTGCCTCCATCCTCAACGGTAAAGTTGCTCGGTGTGGCTGGTGGAAGTGATTGCTCTTGGTCGGTGGTCGCATTGGCAACATTTGAATTGTCGGAGTTTCCTGCGTCATTGAATGCCCGCACACGATAGTAGTAGGTCGTTGCGGAGTCCAGGTTAGTGTCGCTATAACTTTGACTGTCTGCATCCAAATCACTGATGACGGTGGTCCAGCTAACTTGGTCAGTTGATCTCTCTACAATAAAGCCATTTTCATTGTCGGCATTGTCATCCCAAGCCAAGTTGATGGTGGAGGAGGAGATTGCTGTTGCCGTCAAATCGTTCGGTGCACTGGGAAGAGTGATTGGCTCGTCCTCTGTTGTTGCACTGGCCAGATTAGAGCTGCCAGATTCTCCAGTGGTATTGTAGGCACGAACACGATAGTGATAGGTAGTTGCTGCTGCCAGGCTGGTATCACTATAGTTTTGAGCGTCAGTGCTCAGCTCGACAAGTGTGGACCAATTAGCCTGGTCGAGAGAGCGGTCAATGCGGAAACCGTCTTCATTTGCAGAATTATCAGTCCAACTCAGGTCAATTTGAGAGGTTGAACTCGCTAAAGCGGCAAGGTCAGTGGGTGCTTCAGGTAACGATGTACCGCCACCAAAGTTGGCTGTCATCGTTGTATTAGAGGCTGAGATATCGGCAATAATAGTGCCGCTTTCATCCCCGTTGTAGAGATTGTTGTTTGGTGAACTATTGTCGTCAAATGTGGTTCCTGACGTTGCTGTCCAGAAAACACCATTTCCCGATGGCGTGTTGCTACCGTTGGCTTCTTCCAGATCTACCTTACGGTGTGCATCGTTATTATTGTTGCTAATGCTGTCATCAATGTGCCAAATGGCGACGCCGCCACCAAAATTTTTGCCTAGGAAACGCTCAAGCCCGAAGTCATAGCCTGCAGGTTGACGGTTTTCAACCAGAAAATATTCATGATTTATGGGAGTGGAGCTGCGATACACGGTATTGAGTGCTGAGCTATCTCCTGATGCTGCGATTGACTCTTCACCATTGCCTTCTGAGCCTTCGACCCAATTGAGTCTGTATTTGCTCCAGGCACTGGCATTGACCGGCGTTTCACCAGACCAGCTATCACCATTGGTGTAGGAGAACCCCCAGCTACCTCCGCCCATTACACCAAAACCACCAATACCACTGGATGAACCATCGTAGTCATAGAGATCCGGAAGCCCGAAGGTTAAGTGGCCCAATTCGTGAACCATGATGCCCATGGTTGCCTGGTGCTCATTAGATGAGTTCGTTGCGTGTAACTCACCAAATTGAGCATAGTTGGAAAAGATAACACCATCGAGGTTTGGTGTGGTGCTACCCAAAGACCATTTGTGGCCCCAAACATTGGGTTGTGAGGATCCGGCTGTGCCGCCATAGGCTGTTTCATAGCCTGCGGCAATCACTACAATAGACAATTCGCTGCTGCTCAAGTAGCCATTGTTATCTATGTCATAGCTTGCATAATCAATATAGGGGTCAGCAGCAACAATGGCATCTGCGGTGAGTTGCCTGTTATTACCATTGACGCCTAGAGTATTTGGGTGGTTGTAGCCGACATTTACCCAGCCAATGACACCATTTGAGTTGCCGTGGCTTTCAATTGCAGCTTCAAGTACTGCATTACCGTGGGATGTTTGTAAGTAGTAATCCTGAATATTGTTGTTAACAAATCCCTCCCAATCTGCAGCGGTGGTGGTGCCTTTTCGGTCATTGAATTCTGCGAGAATAAACAGTACTGGGGTCTGGGTTTGTACTGGAGAAGATGATAAATGGATGTCATGTTGGCTTTGTGTTGGTGCTGGAGTCGGCCCTAGGTCTGGCGCTTGAGATGGTCGTTTGTCTGATGATCTAAGACTTCTTCTTATACCAGAAGGTGCTCGTTTGTGTGCAGGGGTATCACTAAAGACCGGCTTTTTATCGGTGCCAAATTTGCGGATATATCGCCACTTTCCTTTTGTGTCCCGGTCAATGGTATAACCGTCTTCGGTTTCCATTCGGTTATTCCATTCGTCACCTTTCGGTATGGCTTTAAATTTTTCACCTCCAGGCTGTACTAATTCCACGGGTTGTTCTAATGCTGGTATGGCTAGTGTTGTTGTACTGTAAAACACCCCTGTTATCAGGGCTCTTGAGAGTAATGTTTTTTTCCAATTGGGTGAGTTTTTCATTGGGTAATGACTCCGTTCATTTCGGCTTGTGGTGTTGAGTTCGCATGAACAGTAGAGCGCAAAAAATTGTTGTTCAAGACGAATGCTCAAGGTTGCCAAATTGGTCACAGGCGATATTGTCACCGTCTACAGAAGAATCGTGCAGGAGTCTTTTTTGCTAAAAAATAGGTTAAATAAACACCAATTTTTATAAATCAAAACTACTCTTTTAAGGGCTTGCCCAGATGGAGTGCTTTTCGCTTTTTTGTCGTCGAATTTGAAGGCGAAATTGCGTTGTTGGTTTTTTGGGGGGAGGGGTGTTTTTGAGTTGATATTTTGTTGTTTGGAATATTTTTCTGTTTGGGTTTCTTGGGCTTTTTCGGTTTCTTAGGCTTTAGAGGGCGGTGATCTAATTTTGATTCAGGAACATTGTGATTAGGCTCAAAGCCATCGACCAGTGTTCTGGGTAATACTTTTTTGATCAGGCGTTCAATTGCTGTGAGCTCTTTAAACTCATCGGCACTGACAAGGGATACAGCCTCTCCTGTGGAACCTGCACGTCCTGTGCGGCCAATCCGGTGCACGTAATCTTCTGCGACGGTAGGAAGGTCAAAATTAACCACTTGGGGTAATTGTTCTATATCCAGTCCTCGTGCGGCGACATCTGTTGCGACTAAAATCTTTATTTGACCTTTTTTAAAGTCTGCCAGGGTTTTAGTTCTCACGGCCTGGCTTTTATCGCCGTGTATAGCGGCGACTTTAAGCCCTTTGTGCTTCAAATGAGTTGTTAGACGATTTGCTCCTTTTTTTGTTTTGGTGAAGACCAGCATATGGTTCCAATGGCGCTGTTGGATCAGTTCTATCAGGAGTTCGGGTTTCTGTTTTTTATCTACCGGGCAAATCCATTGTTTAACAGTGGTGGCGGTGGTGTTTTGTGGATTAACTGAAATTTCTACAGGGTTGTTAAAGAGTATTTTTGAAAGTTTTCGGATCTCGCTTGAAAAGGTAGCTGAGAACATTAGGTTTTGGCGTTTTTGGGGAAGAAATGCCAGGATTTTACTGATGTCATTGATAAACCCCATGTCCAGCATGCGGTCAGCTTCGTCTAATACCAGAACCTCTAATTGTTCAAACTTCACGGCGTTTTGCTGGTAGAGGTCAAGTAGTCGTCCGGGGGTGGCGACTAAAATATCTACGCCTTTTCGCAGCTT
>JAJFKD010000200.1 GCA_021773405.1 Porticoccus sp. | reverse complement strand
AGAAACGGCAAAGACTGAAAGAAAAGTGGCGCAACATGAGCCCTGAAGAGCGGGAACGTTCCCATAAAAGAAGGCACCGAGAAAAAGGGAATAAATAAGTCACATCATGTTCATTTGTCATCGATTGTTTTGATCGTCTATAAAAAAACCGGCTCTTTATCTATGAAAGATAAAAGTCTGTTAAAAGTAAAAGCCGGTTTTTATCATAGGAGGTAAAGAAGAAGTTAAATATTAAAGCTTCTGTTCCATCTCAGGTATCACATCAAACAAGTCTGCCACGAGCCCATAATCAGCAACCTGGAATATAGGTGCTTCTTCATCCTTATTAATCGCGACAATCACTTTACTATCTTTCATTCCAGCTAAATGCTGTATCGCCCCAGAAATACCAACAGCAATGTACAAATCAGGCGCTACAATCTTACCTGTTTGCCCTACCTGCATATCATTTGGTACAAACCCAGCATCGACAGCAGCACGGGAAGCCCCAATAGCACCGCCCAGTTTGTCGGCCAACTTCGCCAACATCTGAAAGTTTTCACTACTAGCCAAGCCACGCCCGCCTGAAATTACCACAGTGGCAGATGTCAGTTCAGGGCGCTCTGAAACAGCGAGCTCTTCACCAACAAAGGCTGAATTACCTGCATTATGGGTAATATCAAGGGGTTCAACACTAGCGCTTCCACCTTCAGTGGGCGCGGCATCAAAAGCTGTTGTACGTACAGTCAGCACTTTTATTGGGTCGGCACTTTTAACCGTTGCAATAACATTTCCCGCATAGATTGGGCGCTTAAAAGTATCAGCGCTTTCTACAGAAACAATGTCAGAAATAGGCTGAACATCTAGTAACGCCGCCGCACGAGGTAATATATTTTTACCGGTTGTCGTAGCTGGCGCTAAAACGTGAGAATAACCCGGTGCAATTTCAGCAATTAATGGCGCAAGGTTTTCAGCCAGTCTATCGGCATAAGCTGGATTATCTGCCAACAAAACTTTACCAACACCTACAACACTTGCTGCTTCAGATGCCACTTCGGAACAATTACTACCTGCAACCAGTAAAGTGATCTCACTGTCTATATCAAGTGCAGCAGTGACTGCATTCAATGTAGCCGCTTTTAAATGGCTGTTATCGTGTTCTGCTACTACTAAAATACTCATCAGATCACCTTCGCTTCGTTTTTCAGCTTGTCCAACAACTCATCTACATTGGCCACCTTAATACCGGCAGATCGTTCTGCTGGTAGCTCAACCCCTAACAGCTCGACTCTGGGAGCTACATCGACACCTAGTTCTTCCGGAGAAGTTTCATCCAGGGGCTTTTTCTTCGCTTTCATAATATTTGGCAATGAAGCGTAACGCGGCTCATTTAGACGTAAGTCCGTGGTCACAATGGCAGGCAAGTTCAAGCTAACTGTCTGTAAACCACCATCAATTTCCCGTGTTACCGTAGCCTTGCCACCATCAACTTTAAGCTCAGAAGCAAAGGTACCTTGTGGATAGCCTGTTAGAGCACCCAACATTTGCCCAGTCTGGTTATTGTCACCATCAATGGATTGCTTTCCCATCAAAACAATATCTGGCGATTCTTGATCACAAATAGCCTTAAGACACTTAGCGACCGCTAGCGGCTCTAAATCCTGGTCTGTTTTGATCAACACGCCTCTATCAGCGCCTAATGCCAAGGAGGTACGTATTTGTTCCTGAGCCTGCTGAGGCCCAATGGACACCGCTACAATTTCTGTTGCAACGCCATTTTCTTTTAGTCGTACCGCCTCTTCCACTGCGATTTCACAAAATGGATTGATCGACATTTTCAAATTATTAAGTTCAACCCCAGAACCATCGGCTTTAGGGCGAACTTTAACGTTGTAGTCCACGACGCGTTTAACGGCGACAAGTACTTTCATGGAATATCCTTTGAACTTACGTGGTTAACATGCTCAGTTAACTTACAAGCTTAATTTAGTAGATTGTGATGAAACTAGACACATAATAGACACTAGGCCTTATATCATCACTGAAGGGTGCTAATGATGCCGTTCCAAGTCAGTCAAATCAAGGGATGAGCTGGTTTATCTCTCGCTAAAACTGACCCAAAAGTACTGACTGAACGGTCAGTAATTCCCAATGGCACCGCAGTCATAGAAAAGATAAAATCCCCACCTAGAAACTGCTTGTCGCCAATGAACGTAAACTGAAGCCAAGCGAACAAACAAAAAATAATAAAAATGCAGTCATGCAATGACTGTAAATAGGAGCATCCCGTGGAACGTGAATATATGGATTACGATATTGTTATTGTTGGCGCGGGTCCTTCTGGTCTGGCTGCGGCCTGCCGAGTAAAACAAATCAATCCTGAGCTCTCTGTTGTTGTCGTTGAAAAAGGTTCTGAAGTCGGTGCACACATAGTATCTGGAGCAGTACTGGAACCTACAGCACTGAATGAACTGTTTCCCAATTGGAAAGAACTTGGGGCACCGTTAAACACACCTGTAAGTGATGACAACATCTATGTCTTTAAAGAAACCAAAGGCATAAAAATACCCTCCTTATTTGCACCCAAAACCATGCATAACACCGGTAATTATGTCATTAGCTTGGGTAACCTCTGTCGCTGGTTGGCCGAACAGGCAGAAAACCTGGGCGTAGAAATTTTCCCCGGCTTTGCCGCGGGCAGTGTCCTCTACAGTGAAAATGGCCACAGTGTTACCGGTATTGTTACTGGCGATATGGGTATAGGCAGTAATGGGGAGCAAAAAGACGCTTACATGCCAGGCATGGAGTTAAGGGCCAAATACACCCTGTTTTCAGAAGGTTGTAGAGGTAGCTTAGGTAAACAACTTATAGAAAAATTTACTTTAGATAAAAACTCAGAGCCTCAACATTACGGACTGGGTATTAAAGAACTATGGACTATCCCTCCTGAGAAACATAACCCCGGCTTAGTTGTTCACAGCGCCGGCTGGCCCTTGGACGAAAGTGATTCTGCGGGAGGTGGCTTTTTATACCATTTAGAAAACAACCAGGTTGCCGTAGGTCTCATTACCGACCTCTCCTACTCTAATCCCCACGTCAGCCCCTTTGATGAGTTTCAACGTTATAAACACCACCCTGTCATTAGCCAGTATCTTGATGGTGGAGAACGCATATCCTATGGTGCACGAGCTTTGGTAAAAGGTGGTTTACAGTCACAACCTAGAATGACATTTCCAGGTGGGCTGTTGATTGGTGACAATGCCGGCACCCTGAACTTTGCCAAAATCAAAGGCATACACTGTGCCATGAAGTCGGGCATGATTGCTGCAGAATCTGCTGCCAACGCCATTAATGCAGATCGACAACACGATGAGTTAACAGGGTATACTGAAGCTTATCGTGCAAGCTGGGCTTATAAAGAGCTTCACCTACAACGTAATTTTGGCCCGGCACAACACAAATGGGGCAATATTCTTGGCTCGGCCTATGCCTTTATCGATATCAACCTATTTAATGGCAAGTTACCCTGGACGTTAAAAGACGCTAAACCGGATTACAGTAAATTAAAGCCTGCCGGCGACTGCAAACCTATTCACTATCCAAAACCTGACAATAAGCTTAGCTTTGATAAGCTTTCTTCCGTGTTTTTGTCCAACACCAATCATGAGGAAGATCAGCCCTGCCATCTCACCTTGGCCAACCCCGATGTACCCATTGCCCACAACTTGCCACTATTTAATGAGCCAGCACAGCGTTACTGCCCAGCGGGCGTTTACGAAATAACGGAGAATGAAGACGGTGACAAACAGTTCCAAATTAATGCCCAAAACTGTGTTCACTGTAAAACCTGTGATATCAAAGACCCGACTCAAAATATTACTTGGGTAACACCGGAAGGTACTGGAGGCCCAAATTATCCGAATATGTAATATGTACTACTTGGTCAAAAAAACAGGCGTAAATCGGGGTGCTTTAAAGAAGGGAATTGATAGTTAAAAAATCAGCTTTCAGAAGTCTCTAGACTCTCAGTAACATTAATCAGACATTGTGAGGGGATATTATCGAGAAGTTGCCCCTTATTACCCATGGTAATACCAATATTGGCAACAAAGCGTAGAAAGCCCTCCTTATCCTCAACATCTGCCCCATAACTGACATTGAAATAAGCTTCCACAGCTCCCTGAGCTAAGGCCCAACAGGATAAATAATGGTATTCAGGGGGTACGTCCTCTAGAACCCCCTTATCAATAAGCTTAACGATCATCGAATTCAAGGCATCAATATTAGACCGGCGCAGACCGTGGAGTTCTTCCATCTGATCTGCTACTTCCCTATCACCTTCAAGCCTACTTTCCAGCTGCTGAACTAATCTATCAAGTGCAGGGTTAGTCAGTCGCGCATGAAAATAGGAACGGGCGGCTGCACCTGGATCCCCTGCTTCAGTTTTCTCTATACCAATACGCAGGTTATTCGTGATACTTCGCTCATAATCGAGAACAATACGCACCAAGATTTCTGTTTTAGTTAAGAAGTGTTTATAGACTGTGCCCTTACCAACACCCGCCTCCTTGGCAATGGCTGAAACGGTAACCTTATCAATACCATCTCGTATCAGTAACTGTAGGGCTTTTTCGATAATACGTTCTTCGCGAGCAAGAAAACGTTTCTTCTTCTCACGAATTTTATCCATGCTGTCGTCATTTTTAGACATTCTATGCTTCACGTATTTTCAGCGAGGGGAATAAATGATTGTCTGATGAAAACTCAAATCGTGTCAATGGTCACAACAGGCAATATTGTAAAAATAAAGATACTCTTTGTTTTGCCCCATATGTTTTTGTGGCTTTTTATTTTTAGATCGCCTTTTTAAGACTCAGATAATATCAATCATTCGACCTCAAAAAGGTTGTCAGCGCTATCGTCATAATCAAAAGCGCCCAAAAAAACCATGTAATCATCTTTATCAACCCCTGACATTTTAGGGCTGTATTCA
>JAJFKD010000199.1 GCA_021773405.1 Porticoccus sp. | reverse complement strand
ATAATCGTGAAGCCTATGACCTGGCTTCTGCCTTTATTCAACAAGTTATGCCCAACTTCCAAAATCGGGTGAAGTTTTACGAAGATGACATTCCACTTTTCAATCGCTACCAAATTGAAAATCAAATCGAAACCGCTTTTGAGCGAGAAGTAAAGCTCCCTTCTGGCGGCTCCATTGTTATTGATGTAACTGAAGCCTTGATTTCCATTGATATCAACTCTGCCCGAGCTACCCGTGGAGGTGATATTGAAGAAACCGCACTTCGCACTAACCTGGAAGCAGCAGATGAAGTTGCCCGGCAATTACGCCTTCGTGATATGGGTGGCCTAGTCGTTATCGACTTTATCGATATGAACGCTACCAGGAATCAGCGGGAAGTAGAAAACCGTATGCGCGATGCACTTGAAATTGATCGTGCCCGGGTTCAAGTCGGTCGTATTTCCCGTTTTGGCCTATTGGAAATGTCCCGCCAGAGACTGCGCCCTTCATTGGGAGAAACCACATCTAAAGTCTGCCCGCGCTGTGTTGGCCAAGGCACTATTCGTGGTACTCGTTCCCTGGCACTGTCTATTCTTCGACTGGTTGAAGAAGAAGCTCAAAAAGAATACAGCTCAGAAATCCGAACGATTTCACCTGTTTCTGTCGCAACATTTTTGCTCAATGAAAAGCGCAAAGAAATTTCAGAGATTGAAACACGTCATAACATTAAAGTTGTTGTTATCCCCAATGAGAGCCTTGAAACGCCTCATTTTGAAGTCCAGCGGATTAGAGAGCAGGATGATGTCAGCACTGAATATAGCTACAAACTGACAGATACTGTCTCAGAAGAGCTGGTTACCCAGGAAAAGGATGTTGTAAAACCGGTTCCCCCGGCCCAACAGCCTGCGGTTAAAACCATTGCACCGACACAACCGGCACCAACGCCATCAGAAAAAGCAAAACCGAAGCAAAAGGCCAACGACAAGAATAAAAAGCCAGGGCTTTTACGCCGCATACTTAACAGCCTCTTTGGTGAAGAAGAACAACCTCAACAAAAAGGCCGTCAAGGTGGACAAAAACCTCGTGGCAAAAATGATCGCCGCCCACAGAATCGCAACCGTCATCCTGATGACCGTCGTAATGGCCGCGGTCGTGGTAAACAAAGCCAAGGTAACCGCGACAACAAAAACCGTAATCGCAATAACCAGCAGCAAGATCGTGATAACAACCGCGATGACAATAGAGTAACGAACCAGAAACAGGGTGATCAAAACCAATCTGCATCTGACAATGATAGCAACCGTAATCGTCCACCAAAACGAGAGGGTGAACAACGCCGTAATCCTAGGCAACGTCGTCAAAGGCAAGCTGTACCAGAAGAATTACGCACAACCAATGAAGAGCAAAGCAACAACACAGCACAGCTAGTTGAGACAGAAACAACAGATACTCAAAAAAGCTCCGTAGCTGCTACTGTTGTGCCTACTGTGGAATCAACGCCAAAAGTCGATGCACAGGCATCTGTAACACCAAGTGTGGCAGAGGAAGCTCCTGTAGCTAAAGCCCCTGCAACTGCGATGCCTGATACATCTGTGCCTGAAACCACTGCATCAGAAACACATAAAGAAACAGAAACAGTTGTAGTTGCAGAGACTGTTACCGTTGATACAACTTCACAAGTAGCTGCCAATGAAGACCAGCCGCAGCCTGCTGAAGAAGACACAACTGTGCCACAAGTGACTGAATCTGCTCCTGAATCAGCAGCACCTATTTCTTCTAACGCTGGATCAGAAACCGCAGCAAAAACAGCCTCAGATATAGAAACAGCTTCTAGTCTTGAAACTGATAGTATTGAAACTGGGAGCAGCTTGGCACAAGAGCAGACGACGCCAGATGAACAGACTGAAACACCAGCAGCTATTGCAGAAGAAACGCCTGACGTTACAGTAGAATCTACCGTCGAAAAACAGGATGAAGAAAGCTCAGAACCTGCTGAAAATCAGGCTGCCGAAGTAGAAACTAAAATTGAGCCAGCCCCTTCCTTGCAATCAACTGAACCAGAAGCTGAGGAAGCCACATCAGCAGCAGTAGCACCAACAGAACCTGGGCGTGCCACTAATGATCCACGTAAAACGCCAAAACCCATTGGCCAAGTATCTATTACAACTGAAACCAGAGCGCCAACCACTGCACGTCCGCTTGACACGTCGTTACCAGCGCCTATTAGGGTAGAACCTAACCAACACACTCGCCCAGCAAATGACCCTCGGGGCCAGGCTGGCAATACAGTTAGCAAGGAAGAAAATAATACCGACGACGAAAAAACCGAAGGTGCTCTTTAACAACAAATTAAAAATTAAAAGCCTTTAAAAAATTGCGGGAATAATTCATCTACTTCGGCCTTGTTTAGCAGCAAAACCACGGTATAATCCCCGCACTTTTTGAGGCAAGCACCATTAAAAACAAAATGGTTTGTCACAACGTGAACTCCAGCAATTCCTGTTTGCAGAGCCACCAAAAAGATTTACAGGAGGGATGGCTGAGTGGTCGAAAGCACCGGTCTTGAAAACCGGCGTATCGAGAGGTACCCAGGGTTCGAATCCCTGTCCCTCCGCCATTAAAAATAGGGTAATCCTTTAATAAGGGTTACCCTTTTTTATATCCATGCCCTTTCTTACCCTATTTCCTAATCTAATTTTTAATGCTACCGATTTAGTTAATTACTTAAATTAAAAAGTTGAGCAAACACCTATACAAGATTACTTACTGAGAAATTGCTCACCAAGCTGTTGTCTACGACTGTTCCCCTGAGGGTTCTCCAAGGCTTTCTGTCACATTTTCGTATATTTGGGCAATTCTTGGTGCAACCCCTACAAGGCAATATTTCTTCATAATACTTTTCTTTGTTTGGCTCAATAGATGAATTCATCATACTCTCCAGTATTCATAACCGTTCTATGTCATTCATACGAGCTAGACCTAGTTTTAGTTTTGTTTTCTCATAACAACAAATCACTCTGAAATGGTTTTAGTTGAACTAAAATGTACAAATTTTGCCCGGTTTTTCTCGACTTATTATCTCAAATCCCTATAGTACGCACCTCTAACACACACCCCTAAAACTCTCACTAAACCCCATCTGCACTGAACCTCAGGAATAACCCATTGATCACTACCGCAAACGTCACCATGCAATTTGGCGCCAAGCCACTTTTTGAAAATATCTCTGTGAAATTTGGCAATGGAAATCGCTATGGACTCATAGGAGCCAATGGATGTGGTAAATCCACATTTATGAAAATTCTGGATGGCAGTCTTGCGCCTACAGCAGGCAATGTCTCAATCACACCCAATGAGCGTGTGGGCAAATTGCATCAGGATCAATTTGCCTTCGAGGAATACTCTGTCATCGATACAGTGATTATGGGACACACCGAATTATGGGCAGTCAAACAAGAGCGTGAGCGTATCTACGGATTAGCTGAAATGTCTGAGGAAGATGGCATGAAGGTAGCTGATCTCGAAGTCCAATTTGCTGAAATGGATGGATACAGTGCGGAAAGCCGTGCTGGAGACATCTTAATAGGTGCAGGTATCGCTGAAGAATTCCATTTCGGCCCAATGAGTGAAGTTGCTCCAGGCTGGAAACTTAGGGTGTTGTTGGCACAGGCACTGTTTTCAGATCCAGATATTCTGCTGTTGGACGAACCAACCAACAACCTGGACATCCATACCATTCGTTGGTTGGAAACAGTGCTCAATGAACGCAAGAGCACCATGGTTATCATTTCCCACGATCGCCACTTTCTTAATTCTGTCTGCACCCATATGGCCGATATCGACTATGGTGAATTGCGTGTTTATCCAGGCAATTATGATGACTTTATGACGGCTGCTACCCAGGCCCGCGAGCGCCTGCACTCAGAAAATGCGAAAAAGTCTGCCCAAATTGCAGAGCTTCAGCAATTTGTCAGCCGCTTTTCGGCCAATGCCTCAAAGGCTAAACAGGCCACATCGAGGGCCAAGCAAATTAGTAAAATTAAACTTGATGATATTAAGGCATCAAGTCGGTCCACACCTTATATCCGCTTTAAACAAGACAAAAAACTACATCGTCAGGCATTAATTCTCGAAAAATTAGGTCATGGCTTTGACGGTGAGCAGTTATTCTCTAAAGGTAATTTAATTCTGAATGCGGGTACTAAACTGGCTGTCATTGGTGCAAACGGAGCAGGTAAAACCACCTTTCTCCGCTGCCTGGTGGACGAACTTGCTGCCAATGAAGGAACAATCAAGTGGTCGGAAAATGCAACACTTGGCTATTGCCCTCAGGACAGCACTGTAGATTTTGAAGGCAACTTAAATCTATTTGATTGGATGAGTCAGTGGCGCAAGCCCAGCCATGATGACCAAATCGTACGCGCCACCCTGGGCCGCTTATTATTCTCAGCAGATGACTTTAAAAAGAAAGTCAGTGTCTGCTCTGGTGGAGAGAAAAACCGATTGTTATTCGGCAAGTTAATGATGATGGATACCAACATATTGCTTATGGATGAACCGACCAACCACTTGGATATGGAAGCCATCGAGGCCTTAAACCTGGCACTAGAGCACTATGAAGGTACATTGATCTTTGTTAGCCATGACCGAGAGTTTGTGTCCTCTCTGGCTAACAGAGTGATTGAAATTAAAGATCAACAACTGTTAGATTTCCAAGGTACCTATGAAGAATACCTCTCCAGCCAAGTAGAAAATGGTCAAGTGGCTGGTTTTTAATTAATACAACTGATTTAAACTAATGCGGATCCCGATCCGAATAAAGAGAAACGCTATTAGCACGACGAAACAAAGTAAAAGGAGTACCCAATGCCCGGCTTACTAACTGATACAGATCCCAATGGATTACTTGAATACTCAGTGGTATTTACAGATCGCTCACTGAACCATATGTCCAAAAGCTTTCAGGGCGTGATGAACGATATATCTAGCACCCTAAAACAAGTCTACAACGCCAATGCGGTTGTGGTTGTTCCTGGTGGCGGTACCTATGGCATGGAAGCAGTTGCTCGACAGTTCGCTACCAATAAAAAATGCCTAGTCATTCGCAATGGCTGGTTCAGTTTCCGTTGGAGCCAAATTCTTGAAATGGGCAATATCGCCTCTGACATTACGGTGATGAAAGCCCAACCCGTTGATTCAGACTTGCAATGCCCTTCCCTTGCTCCAGCACCTATTGATGAAGTGGTCGCTCGAATCAAATCAGAAAAACCCGAGATAATTTTTGCCCCTCATGTGGAAACAGCCTCAGGCATGTTACTACCTGATGAATATATTCGTGCCCTCGCTGACGCCACCCATTCTGTAGGTGGGCTATTTGTTCTAGATTGTATTGCTTCCGGAACCCTGTGGGTCGATATGAAAGACTGCGGTGTAGATATTCTGATAAGCGCCCCTCAAAAAGGCTGGAGCGCCTCACCTTGTAGCGCTCTGGTCATGCTCGGAGAGAATGCCAGGAAGAAAATTGATAAAACAACAAGCAGTAGTTTTGCCTGCGACCTAAAAAAATGGCTACAAATTATGGAAGCTTATGAAAATGGCGGCCATGCCTATCACGCCACCATGCCCACAGATGCTCTGCTGAAATTCCGCGACACTATGAAGGAAACAGAAGCCTATGGCTTTGATAAAGTAAAGCAAGAGCAACTAGAGCTGGGACAAAAAGCCCGAGCACTACTTACCAGTAAAGGATTCAAAAGTGTTGCTGCTGAAGGATTTCAAGCCCCAGGCGTAGTGGTCAGCTATACCGATGACAGCGACATTCATAATGGCAAAAAATTTATGGCCGAAGGTCTGCAAATTGCTGCCGGTGTACCCCTGCAATGTGATGAACCAGAAGGTTTCCAAACATTCAGGATTGGGCTGTTTGGATTAGACAAACTCCACAATGTTGATCGTACTGTCAGTCATTTAAATGATGCTCTAGAGAAGATTTTGTCTTAACCAAATTGCTATCGCTGCTTAAGTTAGCTTCCGGCTTGAGCAGTGATACTCTTCTTAATCTCCTATTGATAAAATTCATACCGATCAAGCAACCAACATCTGGGAATGTACTGATGGCCTCACTTCAAGAACAGCTCCTCAAAGCCGGTATTGTCGATAAGAAAAAAGCCAAACAAGCAGAGCAGGAAAAACGTAAAAAAAACAAACAGGCCAATAAAGGGCAACCCCAGCAAGATGAAACCAAAGAGCTGGCGAAACAGGCTTTAGCCGAAAAATCTGTCCGCGACCGCGAACTTAACCGCCAAAAGGAACAAGCTGCAGAACAAAAGGCCATCGCAGCACAAATCAAACAGCTCATTGAGGTCAATCGTATTGACCGCAATAAAGGTGAATCCAGTTATCAATTCACCGATGGCAAAAAGATCAAAAAAATATATGTAACTGAACAACAACATAACCTACTCAGTAAAGGCTCCATTGCTATTGTTCGCTTGGTAGATCATCAAAATGATCCATTTGAACTAGTGCCCGCCGGAGTTGCCGATAAAATCAAACAGCGGGATGAAACCATCGTTATTGTTCAAAACGAAGCCAGCACGGATAATACTGATGACGACGATTACTACGCAGACTTTAAAATCCCTGATGATTTAATGTGGTAATCTGAATAACAACTAACTTAACAGCCTAGATCTTTTAATAATTAAACCCTCTAATAAAAAAGAACTGTACACATGGATTGTCCAGAAACAACAAGGTTACGTTTATACACGAGTCTAAAAGACCCTGTAACCGTGGTCTTTAATAAGAAAATTTTTGTTGCAGTGTTTTCTGCCGCATTACTTTATTCACTAATTTTTATCGGTTTACCTCAGGTTTTTCTTGATGCCCCCGCCTGTACAGCAGGAGAGTTTATTGACCGTTGTGCCTCATTATTTGAAATAAATACTATCGATCACTGGCGGCGTGGTTTGTTTATTCTGATGCTGACAATTTTCCTCAGACAGTGGTACGTCTACTTCAAATCATCGTTTCAACCCAGTGAAACCCTACACGACGGCACACTAAAACCTGATCACGGTTACGAATATGCGGTACAAAGTCTGCGCCGCTTTTTAACACTCTGCGCTGTGCAATGGCAGGGAAACCGATCAGAAGACCACCTAGATGATAGCAAGAAAAAAACGGATCGTTATTTTGAGGTGACAAAATCTGACAGCGAACATAATTATGTCGTTAATGAGTTTTTGTCACCAAACAGTGACGAGGGCGCGCCATTAAATGAGGCATTTCGCCGTAAATCCTCAATGAGTGTAGAAGTCGCTGCGTTGTTTATGGTTATCGTTACATTGATTCTGGATAAATCCTCTGATGTGATAACAAATTACCATGGAGGTGCGCTATCCCTGGACCTTTGGGAAGTTATTATGCTTTCCCTCTCCTCCATTTTTGGAATCATCTCATTTATCTGTTTTTTGATTTCTGTGGATTCGCTCGATACCACCTTTAATAAATTTGTCTCTAAATCTGTTCGCCATGTGGCACTGCAATATTTCTATCAAGTCACCTCGAACCCCAGATACAGTGCCGTGGTCGCTATGATGATGTCCATGGTTTTTTTCTTTGCCTTCTACAGTATTTTTCTCGGCACCCTCAGCCTCACTGTACTCATGTATGTTGGCTTCAGACTGTGGTTTCCAGATATTCAGCAAGCCTTGGCTTCATCTGGTTTTAGCACCAGCGACAACCCGTTAAACACCAACGAGCAGGATATCTATGTGAAGAAAAGGAGAAAAATTCCCTTTTCAGCATTTATCACTGTTCTAGTCCTAGAATTACTTTACTTATTAGCTATTGGGCTTTGTGATGCCGGTATATTTTTACCCTATCTTTAGTGCCTTGTTATGGGCTATTTCTGTACCCATATTGAATATTGGCTTAAAGAAAATCGCAGATGACTCACCCTTTGATATTTTATGGCCATTGTTCTACGCCATAGCAACAGGTGCTATTTGTGCTTATTTATTTGGAGTTGATGAAACAGTCAACTTTCAATCCCATCATCAATCTTTATATCTTGTTGCCGCAGGAATTCTCACTTACCCCTTAGCCACTGGTAGTTACTACTTAGCTGGGCTGCTATTTAAAGATAGAATTGAACTGGCCTCTCAGTTTTCCAAAGCAAAGCCGGGGCTTACGCTATTACTTGCTTTGGCTTTCTTGCCAGTTGCAATGCAAGGGTCTTTTAGTGCACTGGGCTTACTATTTTTATTTATGGGAATTGGAACCTATATCTATGCAGGATTAAAAAAAGATGTATCCCTTGCGGGTGCCGCCCTAGGTATGACTACAGCCCTATTGTGGTCTTTAGGTGAAATATCCATGAAATATGGTGTTGGCAACTATGGAGGCTTTACCGCCAACTTTTATGCCCTTTGCTACGGGGCATTATTTTTATTACCAATTGTGATTTTTCTGACATTAATTGGGAAAATACGATTCCAACTTCCCACAGCAAATATCCCTTTCTTACTCCATGGAATTATCAGTTTTTATCTAGCCTACAGCCTTTTTTTTACCGGCCTTGATAAACTTGGCGTTATTCCTACAGTAGTAATTAATGCATTTTGGCCATTGCTGGCACTTATCATTACCACAGCACTTTATAAAATCAACAACCATCCTATCCATACACCCAAGATAATATGGCTGGGTTCACTGTTATTTCTGTCTTCTGGGTTAGCCACTATTTTTGCGCAATAAATCCCTTATCTCTCAGGTTATACCATAAAACAAATGAACCCCTAGACTCTGTTTCTGTCAAATGATCATTCCTCAACTCAGACAAAATAACTTGGTCACTTATGCTGAAACAATCCTTATTACTAATCATCATCTCACTATTGATTAGCCCTGCTATCGCTGATTCTGAAAACTCAGGCACAGAAAGAGCCATTTTTGCCGGTGGCTGTTTTTGGTGTATGGAACCCCCTTTTGACAAACTTGATGGTGTTATCAGCACTACGTCTGGCTATACCGGCGGCCATCAGGAGAACCCAACCTATTATGATGTTTCCAGTGGCCGCTCTGGTCATGTAGAAGTCGTAGAAATTGTTTATAACCCAGAAAAAGTGAGCTACGAAAAACTCTTGAATGTTTTTTGGGTCAATATAGATCCACTCAATAATCGAGGGCAATTTTGTGACAATGGCAGCCAATACCTGAGTGCTATTTTCTACATTGATGAAAAACAAAAGAAAACTGCTGAAAAAAGCCTTGATGCACTTAAAAAAAGTAACGTCCTAAAAGGTAAAATTGTTACAACGGTTAGACCTGCTAGTAAATTTTACCCTGCTGAAGAATATCACCAAGATTATTACATCAATAACTCTTTAAGCTATAAATATTACCGCTACCGGTGTGGACGAGATGATCGTCTAAAAGAACTATGGTCATCTAGCAAAGAAAGCTAGGTACCATAGGAAGAGCAGGCAATACCTACCTATAAACTACCTTTTACTTATAAACCCCACGCGAACTTGACCCACATCATGTTTCAGGATTCTGGCAACCATTAGTGTTTTAGCCTCAGGTAAAAATTTTACAGCTAGGAGAGAACATTGAGAGAAAAACCAGCCTTTAGAATGCACTCTAAAGCTGATTCTACATTATTAGGGCCTTTGACTTCCTGTAAGCCAGAAATGCTATTTAATGAAGAAAAAAACAATCTCCCTCTTGCACTTAGCTTATACATCCCCAAAAACCTGGGGCCTGATTACTCCTACCTCCTGATAAAGGAAATCAGCCTCTACGCTGAAAAGTTTGGTTCATGCAAAGCACAAAAAACCTGGTTAAGGGGTACGCCTTTATATAGCTTAAGTTCTGCAGAAATAACCGAGATTTCATTTATAACTGCCTCCCACTTTCAAATGGATGAAGATAGTTATAGTGAGTATGGTTTTGAATGCTCTTTAAATGATATTAATGAAAATAACTTGGCCTTAATGAAAGGTTTAAGGTTTACGACGTTATCTTTGAACTTAGATATCCAAACAACCCCAAAAGAAACTGAGGTTGAAACAGCACTTAAACTAATTAAACAATTTAACTTCCGTGATATTCATTGCCACCTAAACACTGGCACAATTGATCAATCTAAACTAAACCGATGGCTTCATTTACTCTCCAATCACAAGATTTCACTAATAGAAATTATTGGCCTAAAAGCAGAAATAAGTGACCCACTCCCTCTTGATAAAATTTCAGGAGATATGAAAGAGCGGGGTTATATACTCCTTGGAGATCGTTTTTTTGTTAAAGAAGATCATCCACTTGTCCGTTCAAAACAAAAAAACAAGTTACAGTACATACCAAACGTTGGGATATCACACCAGGGAATTGAAGATTGGCTTGGTATAGGTATTGGTGCAATTGGAAAAGTTGGCCATGCTTATTATCAAAATGTACCCCAAAAAACAGAATATGTAGCTAACCTCTCCAAAGGCAAACTGCCCATTTGTTGTAGCGGACAACACCTAACTAAGGAATCCATGCACACTTGGGAATTGACTCAGCAACTCTATTGCCTACACCAAATTCACCTCCCAAACACACAAAATGAATCGACTACTTTTAAAAACATTCAAGAAACCTTAGGTAACGCTTGTAAAAATGGATGGATGTATAAAAAAGGAAATTATTTTTATATTAAAAACAATGGATTAAATCATATTCGAGAAATATGCCACTCTCTTCAAGCCCACTAAAAAAGACAATTTTTCAACAGAAAAAGCCTTACTTCAGATGACCTAGATCAATAACGCCGATATAATGCTTGCCTCAATCAACGTGAGATGTACCGTTAATGGATGCCAAGTGCCCCCATAATACCGAGGTTAATTGTGGCGACTGCCGCATGAATGCACTATGCCTACCCTTGGCATTGCAAACAAAAGAAATCAGCCAACTTGATGAAATTGTACAGCGTGGGCGCCCTTTACAAAAAGAAGGCCATATTTACCACGCTGGAGAAGAATTTAAATCTGTATTTGCTGTGCGAAGTGGCTCAGTAAAAAGCTACACCGTTACCAATGAAGGCCAGGAACAAGTAACAGGGTTTCATTTGCCCGGTGAGATCTTTGGCATGGATGGTATTGCTCACAATCACTACACTAATTCAGCTATTGCCATGGAAACAGCTGCTGTATGTGAGATTCCTTTTTCCAATCTACAAGAGTTGAGTATTGCCATTCCTTCGCTTCAACGGCATTTTTTCCAACTCATGAGCAAAGAAATTACCAATGATCAAAGCCTCATTACTCTGCTGAGCAAAAATACAGCTGAAGAGCGAGTGGCCACTCTTTTACTTAGTATTTCAAATCGAAACCTACGGAGAAAACTTTCTGGAGTACGTTTTAGATTGCCCATGTCACGAGCAGATATTGGCAACTATTTAGGCCTCACAGTAGAGACCGTTAGCCGTGTTTTTGGCCGCTTTCAAAAACAAGATATCTTACTTGTAGATAAGAAAGAAATTGAAATTTTGAACATAGACCAATTACGCAACTTGGCTAATTAATTATTAGATCTAATTTATAAAAAAATAGTGAATTAGAACAATGAAAAAAGCCGGGAAAATCCCGGCTTTTTTCATTTCAAACAAAGTCTAAACTTTAAAACTTATAACCAATAGCGATCATATAAACCATAGGATCAATATCTACATCAGTATCGATTACAACAGGCTGGTCAAATTTAAATTCTGCTTCAGTATCCAAGTCAATGTACCAAACAGAAGCATTTATCAACCAGTGATCATCTATTTGATAATCAAAACCAATTTGTGCAGACCAACCCCAAGAAGCATCAACTTCTAGTTCACCGCCAGTCAAGCCCAAAGTAGTTTCTAATTCACTGTCTACATCTTCATCAAAGAATTTAGTGTAGTTAACACCTACACCAATATAAGGCTGAAATTTTGATGCAGAATCCATTGGAAAATATTGGAGAGTAACAGTAGGTGGTAGATGTTTTGACGAGCCGGCATCTACTTTACCTAAACTCAAACCACTCAAATCTGCCTCTAGGTCATGGTCAAATGGGGTTGCAGCCAGCAGTCCAACACCAATATGATCGGTGACCATATAAGTAAAAGTTAATCCTAACTGAGTATCATCATCTACTTCTGCTTCAGTCCCAGGCAATACACCACCATTCAACTTAAGCGGATCACTATCATCATTAGGGTCAACCTGTGCGGCACCAGCTCGAACGATAAAATCGCCCGCTTCATAAGCGCTTACACTGGCTGCACCAAATAAAAGGCCAGCAGCCAATACAGAGTTCATTGCCAGAGTCAAAGCTCTTTTGTTTTCCATTTACTTTCTCCAAAAGTAGTAGTACTTATTTTCAGGAGAATTAAAACAGTAGTAGTGCTTTGACGAATTGATCTGGATTAAATAAACCCCACTAAACCTGAGGCTATACCATTATTTAACCAGTATTTTTATCCGTTTCGATACTACAGGAGGGTTATGTGGCGTATGAGCATAGTCACCTAAAAGTAACTGCAAATGATGCTCACCAGGAGTAAGTTCCAATACCACTTCTGTCTGACCACCACCAAAATGCCGATGGTTTTTATCACTGGGTATTGGTTTCGTCATATCGGGCAAAGTTTCCAAATCAATTAATAAATGGTGGTGCCCAGTGTTTTCTTTGGCAACACCCGCTGGAGCAACTCCCATACCTGACAAACCAAACCGGACAACCACTGAATTAGTCACCGTTTCACCATCTGTAGGTGAAAGGAAATAAACTTTAGTGCCAGAGTTAATACTGGACTCATTTTCACCACCAGCATTTGCCATCCCAGTAATGAAAAATGCCATGAATAGAATAGCTGTACGCATTATTACTTCCATTATTCGCCTCTCAATTTTAATAATCTGACTAGATCTAATTATTTTCTTTACTGCCGCCCATACAATTTGGTGAATCTGGAGCATTGACTGTGTCAGCCCACTCTTCAGGGGTATAGGTGTGTAGAGCTAAAGCATGTACACCTTCAGCCATTTCATCTTGCAATAAACCATACACCAGCTGATGTCGTTGAACAGCCCGCTTTCCAGTAAACTTTTCACTAGAAACAACAACCTTAAAGTGTGTTTCAGAATTTGGTGGCACAGAGTGCTTATGGCTTTCATTTTCTACATCTAGATAGTCCGGCTCTAGAGCATCCACCAATTTGGCTGTAATTTGATCTTGGACTAGCATTTAACTAACCTCCAACTAAACTAATCATGACACCTGCCGCAACAGCAGAGCCTATAACACCGGCCACATTTGGCCCCATGGCATGCATTAACAAATGATTATGGGGGTTTTCTTGCAATCCCATTCTATTAGAGACACGAGCAGCCATGGGTACTGCTGAGACCCCAGCAGAGCCAATTAATGGGTTTATGGGATGTTTCCCCAGCTTATTCATCATTTTGGCCATTAAGACTCCACTAGCAGTGCCAATACAAAAAGCCAGCACGCCTAGAAGCAAAATACCCAAAGTCTCAGCATTAAGAAATTTGTCTGCACTCATTTTTGAGCCTACTCCCAAGCCCAAAAAAATAGTCACCGTATTAATTAACGCATTCTGTGCGGTATCACTAAGCCTTGTGACTACGCCACATTCTCTCATCAAATTACCAAGACAAAACATCCCTAATAGAGGTGCTGCTGTTGGTAGTAATAAAGCGACAAGTAACAATAAAGCTAGCGGAAAAACTATTTTTTCCTTAGTAGAAACAGTACGAAGTTGCTCCATTTTGATCTGACGTTCTTTCTTCGTCGTTAACAACTTAATTATTGGCGGTTGAATGATAGGAACTAAAGCCATATAGGAATAAGCTGCCACGGCAATCGCACCGAGCAAGTCAGGAGATAACAAACTGGATACATAAATGGCGGTAGGCCCATCTGCGCCGCCAATAATGCCAATAGACGCAGCATCTTTAATACTAAAATCTAGAACGCCAAAGTAACTTAAACCGATAGCGCCCATAACCGTGGCAAAAATACCAAACTGCGCTGCTGCACCAAGAAATAACGTACGTGGATTCGCTAGCATAGGACCGAAATCCGTCATAGCACCTACCCCCATAAAAATTAATAAGGGAAAAATACCGGTCTCAATACCCACATGATAAATGTAATACAGTAAGCCGCCTGGCTGCTCCATATGGCCCAATGCGTTATAAATGGGCGCAACATCAAAATTCGCACCAGGAATATTGACCAAAATAGTACCGAACCCTATGGGAACGAGTAGCAGGGGCTCAAACCCCTTACGAATAGCAAGATACAAAAGAAGCAACCCTACAGCGATCATGGCTCCGGCCCCCCAAGACATCTGGCTCAGCCCTGAGTGTTGCCATAAATCAAACAGCTTTTCCATTAAGCCCTGTTCCTTCTAATTCTAAAGCTTCTACAACTTCCTGGATTTCCGATCTTCATTCTTTTTCTACCTTTTATCTTCTTACTTAAGCAACGGCAATTGTAAGTAGGCAATCTCCAACAGAAACGGAATCACCTTCTTTGACTAGAACGTTTTCTATAACACCAGCTTGGAGTGAACAAACTGGCGTCTCCATTTTCATAGCCTCCAGGATAACAACCTCTTCACCCTCTTCCACACGTTGCCCAGGAGTTACGAGGACTTTAATAATGTTCCCGCCAATAGGCACTGTAAGAGGAGCAGAAATAGGTGAGCCCGTTGTATTAACATGGGCAGCATCAATATTCGAAGCCTCTGAATCATCATCGGTCCCTCTATCAGCCCACATATCCATATCGCTTATAGGTACAATACCGTCTATATCACCACCTTCTGAAACACTCACGGTATAGCTAATTCCTTCCAACACGACCGTATAAATTTCTTTATCTTTATCTGCTGTCGTTGAGTCCTGTTCAACTTTCTCATCACTGGTAGGAGCTGTTTCAAAAGCCCCCGGATCACCACGATTTTTAAGAAACCTTAACCCTGCTTGCGGGAACAAAGCATAAGTGAGTACATCATCAATTCTCTTTTCTCCACCAGCCAATGCAATGTCCTGCTCACTCGCCAGATCATTAAGCTCTGTCGTTAACACATCTAACTCAGGAGGCAGAAAATCAGCAGGTCGACCATTAATCGGGTCTTCCCCTTCCAGAATTTTTTGTTGTAGTTCTGCATTCACTGGTGCTGGTGTTGCACCATACTCCCCTCGCATTACGCCCTTGGTTTCTTTGGATACACTCCTATAACGCTCTCCTGTTAATATATTAAGCACAGCCTGACTACCCACAATCTGAGACGTCGGTGTTACCAGAGGGATGTACCCCAAGTCCTCTCGCACTCTGGGGATTTCTTTAAGCACATCATCCAATTGGTCCATAGCTCCCTGCTCTGAAAGTTGACGCTCCATATTGGTCAACATGCCGCCTGGCACCTGGGCCACAAGAATGCGGGAATCCACACCACGTAAAGAACCTTCAAAATCACTGTACTTCTTTCTCACATCACGAAAATATCCCGCAATCTCTTCAAGTAAATGTATATCCAGTTTCGTGTCTCTTCGAGTTTCATCAAGAATCGACACAACAGATTCTGTTGCAGAATGACCAGACGTCATGGACATAGAGGAAATAGCAGTATCGACATTATCTATTCCTGCTTCTACGCATTTCAGTATCGTCGCTGTCGAAAGGCCAGTGGTTGCATGGCAATGTAAATGAATGGGGATATTGCAAGCTTCTTTTAATTTAGAAACCAAATGAAACCCTACATAAGGCTTTAACAAACCTGCCATGTCCTTAATACAAATAGAATCGGCTCCCATATCCTCTATGGCCCTGCCCATATCTACCCAGCGGTCAATCGTATGAACAGGGCTAATGGTGAAGGACATTGCACCTTGGGCATGCTTTCCCTGTGCTTTTACTGCTTTAAGTGCAGTCTCGAGGTTACGCTGATCATTCATGGCATCAAATACCCTGAAGACATCGACACCATTAATGGCTGCTCGCTCGATAAACTTTTCTACAACATCATCAGCATAATGACGATAGCCCAGGATATTTTGACCTCGAATCAACATCTGCTGGGGCGTGTTCGGCATCGCTTTCTTTAGCTCACGAATTCGTTCCCAAGGATCTTCGCCTAGGTATCGAATACAAGCATCAAAGGTAGCGCCTCCCCAACTCTCTATGGACCAATAACCTACTTGATCAAGCTTTTCTGCTATAGGAAGCATATCGTCGATACGCATTCGAGTTGCGAACAATGACTGATGCGCATCTCGCAGGACAACTTCGGTAATACCAAGTGGTGTATTCAAATCAGCCATATCTATTCTTACTCCATGAACATTTCTTTCACTTAATGACGATTACGATGTTGGTCAATGGCATTTTGGAGGATTTTTAATAATGTATCGCCACTTCGAATTTTTAAGGGGGGGGCACTCTGTTCAGGCAATGTTTCCACTGCCCCATTATCAGACCAAAACTTATGGATAATAAAAGATATCAGTGTAATCGCAGTAACAAGGACAGCTAAAAAAATAAAGACCGTCCCCAGCCCATAAAGCATTAAGTCCATTCCCTGTTCTAATAGTTGCACAGAGTTTAACGATATCTCATTTGGAGTTATCTGCTTTGTAGGTGTCTGATTAGCAAATACCTGATCCATCAAAACCTTACTCATCGCTCTTCCAATTAAGGCCATTTTATTTATATTTAAGTTGGCAACATACAAATAGAGGTACTAGATCCCCATATTCTACACACACTCAATAACGAGCTCCCGTTAGAAAGCACCATATTAAGTAGTTAGCTACATAAGAACAGCCTATATATGACTATAGTAATGGCCCTCTATTCCATCAATACCTCTATCCCAGCACTGACTTTTCATACCTAGAAGATTACAATTACACACAGTCCACATTAAAAGATGAATTCTGTGTATATAAGTCTAAAAAAAGTAAACACTGATCATTTTACTCACTAGGCTTGCGCCAAAGAATCTTGGCTTTACTAACCGACCCTTACAAATATTTGACCCTATATGAGCATTAAAACCTTACTTGAACAACGTGTTCGAGCTGCGATGAAAGCAGCTGACATACCAGATAATTGCCCAGCCAATATTACCATCAGTACTCGCCCAGAGTTTGGTGATTTTCAGGCTAACGGTGCCATGGGAGCGGCCAAGAAGCTTAAAACCAACCCGAGAGAACTTGCTCAAAAAATCATAGAAAATCTCGACTTGTCTGACATCGCTGACAATATGGAGATTGCCGGACCGGGGTTTATCAATATCCACCTATCACCCTCATTTTTAGGTGAGCAATTACAAAAGCAATCCGATCAACCATTAGGAAGATCAGAAGTAGAAGAAAAAACTATCGTCGTTGATTACTCATCCCCCAATCTCGCCAAAGAAATGCATGTTGGGCACCTTCGCAGCACTATTATTGGTGATGCCGTAGCAAGAACACTGGAATACCTTGGCCATAAAGTGATTCGCCAAAATCACATGGGTGATTGGGGTACTCAATTTGGCATGCTGATCGCTGAACTGGAAGAACAATTGGGAGAAGGTGAGCAAGCAGACTTAGCCCTTGGTGATTTGGAAGTTTTTTATCAACAATCGAAAAAGCACTTTGATGAAGATCCAAGTTTCGCAGAAAAAGCCCGTGATTACGTAGTTAAACTGCAATCAGGTGACAACCACTGCCTTACCCTGTGGAAACAATTTATCAATACTTCTGTTGCCCACAGTGAAGCTATTTATCGTGATCTTAATGTCACACTACAACATACAGATATTAAGCCCGAAAGCGCTTACAACGACGATCTAGCTAAGGTCATCAACGATCTAAAACAGCAACAATTGATTGTAGAAGATCAAGGTGCTCAGGTTGCCTTTTTAGAAGAGCTGGCAGATAAAAAGGGTAATCCAAGTCCAGTGATTGTGCAAAAATCAGGAGGTGGTTACCTCTATGCCACGACAGACCTGGCTGCCTTGCGTTACCGCAGTAATATTTTAAACGCCGACAGAGTTTTATATTTCATTGATGCTCGCCAATCTTTACATATGAAACAAGTGTTCACACTGGCTAAAAAAGCTGGTTTTGTGAATGAAAGTATTCTTCTAGAACATCATCCATTTGGCACTATGATGGGTAAAGATGGCAAGCCGTTCAAAACCCGCTCGGGTGGCACAGTCAAACTCACAGATTTACTGAAAGAATCTGTTGAACGCGCGTCTAAACTGGTTGCAGATAAAAATCCGACAGCTAGTGATGAAGATATTGCTGGAATCGCGCAAAAAGTAGGTATTGGTGCTGTTAAATATGCAGACTTGAGCAAAACCCGTACTAATGACTATATATTCGACTGGGACGCAATGTTGAGTTTTGAAGGTAACACAGCACCCTATCTTCAATATGCCTATACCCGTATTAAAAGTATCTTTAGAAAAGCAGAATTAGATGTTTCAACATTTAATGGCAATATCAACATTACAGAAAACAAAGAAAAAGCATTGGCACTTAAACTGGTACAGTTTGGAGAAATTCTGCAGCAAGTTGCTGACGAAGCTTACCCTCATATTCTTTGTAATTACCTTTATGAAATTGCCAGTGCTTATATGACATTCTATGAACACTGCCCTATTTTAAAAGCAGATATCGAACCAGAGGTTAAAGAAAGCCGCTTAGCTCTTAGCCATATAGTTGCTGAAACCTTAAGCAAAGGTTTAGAACTTTTGGGTATAGATGTTATGGAGCAGATGTAACCCTACGAATACTTATAAAACAAAAAAATATATTATAAATCAATAAATTAAAATCAACCTGATTCATTTCTGATCGTTAAGTTTTGACAATGGCGAGAATCAGGTTAATCTTATCAGATGATTGAAAATGCGGATGAGCAAGCCTATCCAGCTTATGAGGCTGACACCAAGAAACAATATTCTGGTGCTGACTTCTGGATTAAGCTGAAACTCTCGGCCAAAACAGCCGGGCGTGAGCTCGTTGAAAAAAGCCTTTGGCTTTACTATGCAGCAAGGCGCCCGGAAACTCCGATATGGGCAAAAACAGCCGTCTATAGTGCCCTCGCCTATTTTATTCTACCTACCGATGCGATCCCTGATTTTATACCTATAACTGGCTATACCGATGATATGGCTGCCATTGCTGCTGCAGTGGCAACTATTTCTCAATACATTGATGATGACGTTAAAGCATTAGCCAGTAAAAAACTAAAAAGCTGGTTTGATTAATACCAGAATGCCCTCTATCCCTTCTGAATTACTTTTTCATTGAGCTACTGGTTTACAGCACAATTACTCATTTGAAAAATGCCATACACCATTTTCATCTTGCCATTTAGTAATTTTTTCAGGCTGCTCATCTGCATTTACACTATTCAGGGCAGGCATTTCAGATAAACGTCTTAGGTCTACCCGACCATCACCGGAACCACTAGAAGTAAGTAATTGGCTTG
This sequence comes from Porticoccus sp., assembly GCA_021773405.1. GTDB lineage: Bacteria > Pseudomonadota > Gammaproteobacteria > Pseudomonadales > Porticoccaceae > Porticoccus. Next base: position 667 of record JAJFKD010000199.1, on the reverse strand, counting down.
GTATTGGCCATGTTCCTGTCTTTAAATAAAACAGATAACCGCCCACAGAGCAAAGCAGCACGAGGAAAATGACACTACGAATCATTGCTCTAATCATGGCTCATCCTTATTGATATTTGATCTTCCATTCTTCATCAATCCAACGGCTTATACTTTCAATATTAAGTACCACATCGATACCGCCATTTGCTTGTATAAATACTTAATGTGCTCTAATCATATTGCAAACATCTCTACAGGTCTAAGACCACACCTAACAAACTATTCAGCTGAATCATTTCATTCTCCAAACTCAATTGATCAAAAAACATACACATCTGTATAAAAACCTAGAAAGTTACAACATTTTTATGAATTTAAGTTGAAAATATCAATATAACCTGTTAAAAAATAAACAAATAATTATTTATAAATAATACCAAACCAATAATTTGGGAGTTAGGTCATGATCTTTACTGCTGTCGATCTTCGCCACCTGGTCATTAGAGACACTTTGAATTATCTAAATGATTGGTCACAAGCTGCTGAAAATCTGTTGTTAGGTACTGCTGCTCAGGAGTCTGGTTTGGGAGGGTGGAACAAAGGCAGGCGTGTAGGGCTATATCATATTACCCCGGCAATGCATCGGGCAGTATGGGATAAATACTTAATCAACAATCCCGCTCTT
>JAJFKD010000198.1 GCA_021773405.1 Porticoccus sp. | reverse complement strand
GTAACCCGCCGTGATGTTCGTTTTGAGCCTGGTCTGGATTTACCTGTCTCGGCGATAATGACGCCGAAAGATCTTCTGGTTACTGTCAAGGAAGGCGCCAATGCTGATGAAGTAAAAGCTCTGTTGCATAGACATCGTATTGAAAAGGTGCTGGTAGTCAACGACGAATTTGAACTTTGTGGATTGATTACCGTTAAGGATATCGATAAGGCTGAAAAATACCCAAATGCTTGTAAAGATGATCAAGGGCGTTTGCGGGTAGGTGCATCTGTAGGAACTAGTCCTGATACAGATGACCGCGTTGCAGCACTTGTAAACGCTGGAGTTGATGTGTTGGTTGTTGATACAGCCCATGGCCACTCTTTAAACGTGATTGATAGAGTAAGAAAGATTAAATCCCAATACCCTGAAGTGGATGTTATCGGTGGCAATATTGCCTCTGCTGAAGCTGCGTTGGCATTGGCCGAGGCTGGTGCTGATGGTGTAAAAGTGGGTATTGGCCCAGGTTCTATTTGTACTACTCGAATTGTTACGGGTATTGGCGTGCCACAAATATCAGCTATTGCTAATGTGGTTGAAGCATTGGCGGATAAAGATATTCCAGTTATTGCTGATGGCGGTATTCGATTCTCTGGTGATATTTCTAAGGCTTTGGCTGCAGGAGCACACTCGGTGATGATGGGTTCAATGTTTGCTGGTACAGAAGAAGCACCGGGTGAAATTGAGCTTTATCAGGGGCGTACTTATAAGTCCTATCGTGGTATGGGTTCCATGGGGGCAATGTCTCAAACAATGGGCTCCAGTGATCGCTACTTTCAGGATGCTAGCAAAGGTTCTGAGAAGCTGGTACCAGAGGGCATTGAAGGGCGTGTTCCCTACAAAGGTGCCGTATCAGCCATTATTCATCAGATGATGGGTGGTGTTTGTTCTGCTATGGGTTACACCGGTAGCACCGATATTGAAACCCTGCGTACCAAGCCTAATTTTGTCAGGGTAACGTCCGCAGGCATGGGTGAAAGCCATGTCCATGACGTATCTATTACTAAAGAGGCACCGAATTACCCTCGTAGGTAATATCTATTGGTGTTGATACTTAGGAAGGGCTGCGAACTGCAGCCCTTTTAGCTTATTACTAGCTTTTAAATGGCTCGATAATTGATTATGACTGATATCCATTCACAAAAAATTCTGATTCTTGATTTTGGCTCCCAGTACACACAGCTTATAGCACGTCGGGTGAGAGAAGTTGGTGTTTATTCGGAAATTCGTGCCTTTGATATGACCGACGAAGAAATTCGTGATTACAACCCTAAGGGAATCATTCTTGCAGGTGGCCCAGAATCAGTTACGGTCGGTGAATCTCCCCGTGCACCGCAGTTAGTATTTGAATTGGGTATTCCCGTTTTGGGGATTTGTTACGGTATGCAAACCATGGCAGAGCAGTTGGGTGGTAATGTCGAAGGTTCTGATATACACGAGTTTGGTTATGCTCAGGTTAAGGTTGAGGGTAATAGCCGCTTACTGCATGAAGTAGTGGATCATATAGATCAAGAAGAAGGTAGGTTGCTCGATGTTTGGATGAGTCACGGTGATAAGGTGACTGCAATTCCAGATGGCTTTGAGTTAATGGCCTCTACGGAATCCTGTCCAATTGCCGGTATGTTTAATGCAGAAAAAGACTTCTATGGCATCCAGTTCCACCCTGAAGTGACTCATACCCTTCAGGGTATGCGGATGTTTGAACATTTTGTACTGGAGATTTGCGCTTGCGAAGCTCTTTGGACACCAGTACAGATTATTGATGATGCCATCGCTCGGGTACGTGAGCAGGTTGGCGCTGACAAGGTTCTACTGGGTTTATCCGGTGGCGTGGATTCTTCTGTTGTAGCTGCACTGTTACATAAAGCCATTGGCGATCAGTTGACCTGTGTTTTTGTGGACAATGGTCTATTGCGTAAAAATGAAGGCGACCAGGTAATGGATATGTTCGCCGATAATATGGGCGTAAAAGTTATTCGCTCTGATGCTGAAGTCCTATTTTTGGATGCCCTTGAGGGTGAAAATGACCCAGAGCGTAAACGTAAAATTATTGGTAAAACTTTTATTGATGTGTTCGATAAAGAGGCGACAGCGATAAAGGATGTGAAATGGCTAGCGCAGGGGACTATATATCCCGATGTGATCGAGTCGGCAGCGGCTAAAACGGGTAAGGCACATGTGATTAAGTCACACCATAACGTTGGTGGGTTGCCCGAAGATATGAAAATGGGGTTGGTAGAACCTTTACGTGAGTTGTTTAAAGATGAAGTAAGGAAGATTGGCTTAGAACTTGGTCTTCCCTATGACATGGTATACCGCCATCCATTCCCAGGACCTGGCTTAGGTGTTCGGATTCTAGGCGAGGTGAAAAAAGAATACGCTGATCTGTTGCGTGAAGCTGACGCTATTTTTATTGAGGAGCTTCATAATTCAGGTTGGTACCATAAAACCAGTCAAGCCTTCGTGGTCTTTTTGCCGGTTAAGTCTGTGGGTGTTGTCGGTGATGCCCGCCGTTATGAATATGTAGTGGCATTGAGGGCAGTAGAAACCATTGACTTTATGACTGCCCGTTGGGCCCATTTGCCTTATGAGTTATTAGAAAAGGTTTCAAATCGGATCATTAATGAAATTTCCGGAATATCTCGTGTTAGCTATGATGTTTCCAGTAAGCCACCTGCCACTATTGAGTGGGAATAATCAAAATTAGATATTCAATATTTGGTTATAAAACCAACTGGGTTAATGTTTGCCCTTGACCCCTTATATATAAATTTAGAGATAATTAACTAACCTAAACGAGGAAATATAAATGAACGTTGATCAACATTTGAAAGTTGCAGAATGGCATATTGAACAGGCTCGCCTTCATGCAACTGAAGAAGCAGGGTACTCATGTGGATGCCCGCTAAACGATGATTACGCTGAGATCATTGGCAAGGTTGAATCCTGCAAAATTGTTGGGGAAGATCACTAATCGGCCTCATCTGTTGTAGATATATTCTGCGACTATGAGTCGTGGCAACAGAATCAAATAACCGCCTAACTAGGCGGTTATTTTTTTGTGGCAATTAAAGTGTGGCTATAATTTGCCAGCTTTTTTTAATTAGGTTACCTTCATTGCTTCATTTAATTGCTGAGTGAATGATGAAATATTTATTGATTTCTATAGCTATTCTCGGGATTGTTTATGTGGTTTTTATTGACGAAAAGAAACCTATAGATAGTTCAGATCAACCGGAAGCGCTTTATCAAAGGGAAGTTGAAAAAGCTAAAGCGGTAGAGAATTTATTGCAAGAAACAGTTGATAAGCGTTTTGGTGAAATGGATTTAGATAAAGAGCCCCTAGACAAAAAGAGCCCAGTTAAGTGATTGGCAAGGGTTATACTCCTATAGATATTGATTGGATGTCTAAGGCGCTGGTGCTTGCAGAGCAAGCAGGAGGTGAGGGTGAGGTACCTGTTGGTGCTTTGCTGGTCAAAGGCGGCGCTGTGGTCGGCAAGGGTTTTAATTCGCCTATAACCACTTGTGACCCAACGGCTCATGCTGAAATTATGGCGCTGCGCAATGCTGCTGCCAATATGAACAATTATCGACTACCTGATACGACTCTCTACGTCACCATTGAGCCATGCACCATGTGCATTGGAGCAATGATTCATGCCCGTGTAGCACGTTTAGTCTATGGTGCGAAAGAACCGAGGGCAGGTGCAGTGGAAAGTCAGCTCAAGTTGCCTGAGTTAACTCACTATAATCATAAGTTGGATGTAGTCGGTGGGGTTTTGGAAAAAAAATGCAGCGATTTAATCAGTACATTTTTTCGAAATAAACGATCAAAAAAGTAACGTGGTCGTATTGCACCGGTAGAAAGTTACAAAGGTAGAAGGTTACAAAGATAGCAAGTTACAAAGAGAGCAGGGCGTCAGGACTCCAGTCACTGGAGTTGGGCATTTCAGGAATTGACTGCTGTTCTTGCTGCCGCTGTAGTTCTGAAGAGTGACGTTTTAGCACAGTTTTATAGCGTAAAATATTTCCCACGTACTGAACAGGTTCTCTTCCTTTAGCATAGCCATGGCGAACAGTGCTGTAATATTGTTTCTTTTCCAATAGGGGGAGAAATTCTCTAACGTCTTGCCATAAATCAGGGTTTTTCCCTGCACGTTCTGTTAGCACCCTGGCATCTTCCAGATGCCCCATCCCTACGTTATATGCTGCGAGGGCTAGAAGAGTCCGATCTGGATCGGTAATGTCCTTGGGGATTCTCGATTTCGTTTGAAGAAAGTACTTTACTCCGCCCTCAATACTTTGCCTTGGATCGACACGATCTGTAACGCCCATTTCCCTTGCCGTAGGTAGCGTAAGCATCATCAGTCCCCTTACTCCAGTGGGCGATTTTGCCTTAGGATTCCAATGTGATTCCTGATAAGAAATAGCGGCTAGCATATGCCAGTCTATATTGTTTTTTAGAGCAACTTCCTGAAACAGATCCTGATATTTTGGTAAGCGAGTCAGGAGCATTTTTTTGAAAAGTTGAGAGCCAGCCTGATTAAATTTATGTGTTTGTTCGAGAGTCTGTTGCTTTAACTTTTCAAGCTTACCGCTTTGTTCATGGTCTTTTAAAAATTGGTTGGCAGCTTGAATCAGGGAATTGTCACCATGTAGTGGGAAGGCCCAGCCTACAGCCTCAGATTCTGAAAGGTTAAATGCTGCCCGAGCTTTTGGGTAAATAGCTCGGTCAACAGCATAGGCCGTGGAATCAATAACAGCATATCGAGCTTCTCCTGAATGGACTTTTGACATTAAGTCCTGCATTTCTAATCCTTGGGTTTCCTGCCATTCAAGTTTCGGGTGTTCCAGCTTTAATTGGGAAAGGCGTTCGCTGTGGGAGCTGTTAGACATTGCCAACAATATACCGTCATTTAAGCCCTTAACTAAGCCCTCAATATTTTTGGGGCGCTTTGTGCCATTTTGATACAGTAATTTTTGTTCGACAGAGTAATAAGGTTCGCTAAAACGAAAGGTTTTTTTCCTTTTTGGTGTAATTGTTAACCCGGCAGCACCCATATGCGCATTAGGCCCGCCGATGGCTAAAAGCACACTAGTGAGAGAAGGCATACTGGTCACTTTAAGTGATACGCCAATACTATTTGCGAATTCTTTGGCCAGTAAATATTCGAAGCCATCCTCACCTCTGGCATTCTCAAAATAGGTGGTAGAGCCTGGTAGTGTTACGACACGGAGAACACCATTATTTTGTACCTCTTCCAAGGTTGTAGGGGCTCTACTTGTGCTCAGTATCAGAGCGAAAAGAAAAAGCAATGCGTACGATAGAGCTCGCTTTGTTGCTTTTTTTAAATGAAAGTAAAACTCAACCATACTTTATCCGGTGTTTATATCTGAGCTCTTATCCGCCAACATTAGTTTTGTGTCAGAAGCGCTTGAGCCCAGATTCTTATTGTTAGAATAGGGATAGAGCCCTACTAGATTAGGCATAGAAGCAAAGGGGTTCAATAGTTTTCTGATGAAGGTCAGTTAATACCGATGAAACATCGTTAGGGATGTACAAAATTGGTATTTAAAAAAACCGATGAAAAACCTTTCAGACAATGACGTTAGAAGGCCAATTCCAGTACAATGGCCATTCTTAAATTCTTGCCTGATTAGAGCTGTTTAACGATGCTGATTTTCCGCGGTGCTCCGGCGCTTTCTGAGTTTAGAACACAAAAACTTTTTGCCTCATTAAAATCCATAGAGCCTGCTATTTTGGGGGTTTATGCTGAATTTGTGCATTTTGCTGAGGTTGACAGCAAGTTGTCAGATGCAGAAACAGAAACACTTAAATCGTTACTGACCTATGGCTCAACACAAGACGGCATACTTATACCAGAGTGTCCTGATGGTCTGCTGAGACTGGTCGTTCCACGCCCTGGAACCATTTCTCCCTGGTCAAGTAAGGCTACAGACATAGCCCACAACGTTGGGCTGACTTCAATACGTCGATTGGAACGTGGAGTAGCGTTCTACCTTCAAGGGGAAATGATTGAAGCCCATCGCCAATCTGTTGAAGCTCTATTGCATGACCGAATGGTTGAGACAATTTTTTCTGAATTTTCGGAAGTAGAATCGCTGTTTGCCCATCATGAGCCAACACCTATGGATTCGATCGCTGTCTTATCTGAAGGTCGTCAGGCATTAGTTGAGGCAAATACACAGCTTGGGTTGGCACTGGCTGATGATGAGATCGATTATTTACTAGACAGCTTTATTGAATTAAATCGAGATCCCACAGATGTCGAATTGATGATGTTTGCACAAGCTAACTCAGAGCACTGTCGTCACAAATTTTTTAATGCCTCTTGGACCATTGATGATCAAGCACAGGATATTTCCCTATTTGGCATGATCAAAAATACCTAAGA
>JAJFKD010000197.1 GCA_021773405.1 Porticoccus sp. | reverse complement strand
GATATTAGTAATCAGCCACCTGGGTACCGTTGGATTGAACTCTTTCCGGATGGCAGTATAAAAACAGGTGTTGAGCACATTGCCTGCGATGAGCAAAGCATCGATCGTAATTGTATGGGGTATTGAGGGTCTTAGTTGAGGCCATTAGTTGTAGAGTAAAGCATTCAACTTTTCTTACCGTTTAACTATCACGACTTTCTTTCCTCCACTATTCTCTGCATAAATATTCTCGTTGTTCTCCCTGTCAGATTAATCCCGTTATAATGCCAACGCACACAGGGCGTAGGCTGAGTTATGGCATTAATCTATATTCATGGTTTTAATAGTTCACCGGCGTCCTTAAAAGCTCAGCAAACCCAAAAATGGCTCGACACACAGTCATTGTCTATTCCATTTGAATGCCCTGCCCTGAGCAGTGAACCTGATAAAGCCATCAACCAATTACAGGTAATGATTGAACAGTATCATGAGCCTGTCGGGCTCATAGGTAGTTCTATGGGCGGTTATTATGCGACCTGGTTGGGGGAAAAATACGGTTTGAAATCTGTATTGATCAATCCGGCTGTTCGCCCCTATGAATTTATGATGGAGTATTTAGGTGAAAATGCTAACTACCATACGGGTGAGCGTTATATTCTTGAGCAGCGGCACGTAGACGTAACGCGTACACTGGATGTTGAACAGATAAAAAAACCGGAAAATATTTGGGTTCTGTTGCAAACTGGTGATGAGGTATTGGATTACCAACAGGCGGAAGAAAAATATGTCCAATGTGCTTTAACCATTGAACAGGGTGGAGATCACAGCTTCCAGCATTACGAGCGACATTTACCTGCCATTATTGATTTTTTAGAGCTCTAGATTTACCCAAAGAGCTAACTTGTCTAACAACTATTATTTACAAAAATTGACCGTTTTATGAGTAATTACACCGCAGAAGATATTGAAGTTTTAACAGGCCTTGATCCCGTTAGAAAACGCCCAGGAATGTACACAGATACTGTGCGCCCTAATCATTTGGCTCAAGAGGTTATTGATAACAGTGTTGATGAAGCGCTGGCAGGCCATGCCAGTAAAGTTGAGGTTGTGCTCAATAAAGATGGATCATTGTCTGTATCAGATGATGGTCGGGGTATGCCTGTAGATATTCATCCTGAGCAAGGGCTTCCAGGGGTGGAGGTAATCTTGTCCACGCTCCATGCGGGCGGAAAATTTTCTAATGATAACTATCAGTTTTCCGGTGGTTTGCATGGCGTCGGCGTCTCTGTGGTCAATGCGTTGTCATCCAAACTTGAGGTGACAATAAAACGGAATAGCAATGTCTATCGTATGGGCTTTGCCGGGGGAGAAAAGGTTTCAGATCTGGACGTTGTGGACAGTTGTGGAAAGCGTAATACCGGGACTTTAGTGCGTTTTCAGCCAGACCCTCAATATTTTGATTCAATCAAATTCTCAGTTCCTCGACTTAAACATGTATTGAGAGCAAAGGCGGTTCTCTGTGCTGGGCTTGAAGTGAGCTTCAAAGACGAAAATACCGATGAGGCAGATACCTGGTGTTATGAGGATGGCTTACAAGATTATCTGCAAGGTGCAACGAAGGGGTGGGAAGTTGTGCCTATAGAACCTTTTGTTGGTAGCTTTGCGGCAGAAACTGAAGCCGTAGATTGGGCAGTGCAGTGGTTGCCTGAGGGAGGAGAGCTGACACAAGAGAGCTACGTCAATTTGATTCCTACTGCTCAGGGTGGCACACATGTGAATGGTTTCCGCACAGGTTTATTGGATGCCATGCGTGAGTTCTGTGAGTTTCGTAATTTACTGCCTCGTGGAGTCAAACTAACACCGGATGACGTTTGGGATAAATGCTCATTTGTGTTGTCCTCAAAGTTAGCAGACCCTCAGTTTTCTGGGCAGACTAAAGAACGATTGTCATCACGGGAAGCGGCTGCGTTTGTTTCTGGCATTGTAAAAGATGCCTTTAGTCTGTGGGTAAATCAGCATACGGAAGATGCTGAGCGTCTCGCCGAATTGTTTATAAGTAATGCCCAGCGGCGTTTAAAGGCCAGTAAAAAAGTGGCGAGAAAACGGGTAACGGCTGGTCCGGCTTTACCAGGAAAATTGGCAGATTGTTCATCGGATAGCCCAGAGCTTTGTGAAATTTTCCTGGTGGAAGGTGATTCCGCAGGTGGCTCGGCGAAGCAGGCTCGCAGTCGGGAATTTCAAGCGATCATGCCGTTGCGAGGTAAAATTCTTAATACTTGGGAAGTGGATAGCCAGGAGATCCTGGCTTCACAGGAAGTACATGATATATCCGTTGCATTGGGGATTGATCCTGCAACCGATGATTTAACCAATTTACGTTACCACAAGGTTTGTATCTTGGCCGATGCAGACTCTGATGGATTACATATTGCCACCTTACTGTGCGCACTTTTCGTTAGGCATTTTTCAGCCATGGTTAATGCAGGGCATGTGTATGTTGCTATGCCACCTCTTTATCGTATAGACGTGGGTAAAGAGGTTTTTTATGCGTTGGATGAAGGTGAGAAGCAGGGCGTTCTCGATCGAATCGCTGCCGAGAAAAAGAGTGGCAAAATCAATGTTCAGCGCTTTAAAGGATTGGGTGAAATGAACCCAATGCAACTTCGTGATACCACCATGAACCCTGATACTCGCCGG
>JAJFKD010000196.1 GCA_021773405.1 Porticoccus sp. | reverse complement strand
CCGTTACCATGCTGCTTCAGGGTATTGCTGAAATAATCAAAAACCTGCTGTTCTTTTTTAGGCTTGGTGGCGAGCATATTGGCGAGCAACAAGAAGGGATGGTCTGATGATTGAATATATCCCTCTATTAATGTTTGTCGTGGTATGCCTGGTGCTAATGGCCGGCTATCCCGTAGCCTTTTCTTTGGCAGGTACCGCGCTACTGTTTGCCCTGATTGGTAATGCCACGGGCCATTTTGATATGGCATTTCTCCATGCGCTCCCCAACAGGCTATACGGCACCATTGATAACACAACATTAATCGCTGTGCCTTTGTTTGTACTTATGGGTGTCATGCTGGAAAAATCCAAGCTGGCAGAAGACCTACTTGACAGTATGTCATTGTTATTTGGTAAGTTTAAAGGCGGTTTAGGTATTTCCGTGGTGGTGGTTGGGATGCTGCTAGCAGCAAGCACTGGGATAGTTGGTGCAACCGTTGTCACCATGGGTTTAATGTCTTTACCTACTATGTTGAAGCGTGGTTATTCTCCCTCCCTTGCCACTGGGTCTATTTGTGCTACGGGGACTCTAGGGCAAATTATTCCGCCTTCTATTGCACTGGTACTGCTAGGTGACATTCTTTCAAGTGCCTACCAGCAAGCCCAGCTTTCCATGGGTATATTCACGCCTAAAACTATGTCCATTGGTGACCTGTTTGTCGGTGCGATTATCCCAGGCCTATTGCTCGTTGTTATGTATATTGGCTACTTGATTATTATTTCCCGACTGAAGCCGTCCGTCGCGCCAGTTGCCAATATTGAAGAAAGCGATCAACTCAGTGTCCTTAGACTGCTGCGAAGCCTACTACCACCCGTAGTGCTAATTGTTGCAGTTCTTGGTTCTATTCTCAGCGGTATCGCCACACCAACTGAAGCTGCGGGCGTCGGTGCTCTCGGTGCGACCTTGCTGGCGATTTCTCGTGGGCAGCTATCCATAGCCCGATTAAGAGATGTCTCTCGATCCACCACTGAAGTTACCGCAATGGTATTTCTTATCCTTATTGGTGCAGCTGTGTTTTCACTAGTATTTCGCGGCTTTGGCGGTGAAGAACTGGTCGAAGAATTGTTTCAAAATATCCCCGGCGGGGTTGTCGGTGCAACATTAGTCGTTATGTTAGTCATCTTTTTACTTGGCTTTATTCTCGACTTTATTGAGATCACCTTTGTGGTAGTACCCATTATAGGGCCGGTATTGTTATCCATGGGGTTAGATCCCGTCTGGTTGGGCATTATGATTGCTATCAACCTGCAAACTTCCTTCTTAACCCCACCCTTTGGTTTTGCATTATTCTATTTACGGGGCGTAGCACCGGATAGTGTTCAAACCGGAGATATTTATCGTGGCGTTGTTCCCTTTATCGGCATACAAGTTTTACTCATGCTAATGCTTGCCTTTTGGCCTGCACTTGCTACTTGGTTACCTTCTGTGGTTTTCTAAAAACGTTATTTAATTAACAAGGCGGGAATATATGTCCACAATTAACCAACCACCACAGCCACGTGGAGACCTGACTCTACAAACAATAGCCATGCCAAAGGACACCAATGCCAATGGTGATATTTTTGGTGGTTGGATGCTGTCCCAAATGGACCTGGGTAGTGCCATTCTTGCTCAACGTATTGCAAAAGGTCGGGTGACAACCGTTGCAATTAGTGAAATGGCATTTCTTCGCTCAGTACCTGTCGGTGCTATTGTGAGCTGCTACTGCGACTTAATTAAAATAGGTCGTAGCTCTATGACAATTAATGTCGAGGTTTGGATAAACCTTGAATCAACCAATGAGCCCGTAAAAGTAACTGAGGGTGAATTTGTATTTGTTGCCATTGATGATGAAGGTACAACACGAGCTGTTCCTATTGATTCACAACCTTAACACTCATTAAGTATGCCCATGAGCGATGCCTGTATTTGTAATAACAATAAGAATTTTGAAGCCTGTTGTGGCCGCTTTCTTAGTGGTGCACAACACGCAAAAACACCAGAACAATTGATGCGTTCTCGTTACTCTGCCTATGCTTTGGGTGGTCATGGTGAATATTTATTAGCTACTTGGTTTTCAGCAACATCCACAGGTTTAACTGCAGAGTCACTTTCTGAAAAAACCGTTGAGTGGGTAAAGTTGGAAGTCTTATCAAAAAACCAAAATGGTGATAAAGCCACTGTTACCTTCAATGCTTTTTACCGTGAACCTGATTCTCATGATGTAAATATCATGCATGAAACTTCTGTTTTTCAGCGCACATCGGGACGCTGGTTTTATGTTGGGGGAGAAGTATCAAATAATTGATACCTGAATAAATTCAGAATACTTATTTCTAAATCCATTTAATTTAAAAAGGTTTGTTATGTTTAAAACAATAATAATCATTATTGCCATTGCTTTAATTGCTTTCTTTGTGCAACGCACCATTACTAATAAAAAGTCTTCATCTGAAAATATCAAAAAAGGTGGGGAATTTCTTGATGCGAATAAAAATAAAGACGGCGTTCAAACAACAACCTCTGGTTTGCAATATTTGGTCTTAAACAAAGGGACTGGAAATGAACACCCAGGGCCCACTGATCATGTAAAAGTTCATTATCATGGCACGTTAATAGATGGCTCAGTTTTTGATAGCTCTGTTGAAAGAGGTGCTCCTATTGAATTTGGTTTACATCAAGTTATTCCCGGCTGGACCGAAGGAGTTCAATTAATGGTTGTCGGTGAAAAAACTCGTTTTTTTATTCCTAGTAATTTAGCCTACGGAAATAGAAAAATGGGTATTATTGGTCCGGGATCTACACTTATTTTTGATGTTGAGTTACTTGGAATAAATAATTAAATATCAATAAAAAGGGATAAAAAATTTATCCCTTTTTGAATTTTATTTTAATCATACTATTAAATAAAATACTAAAAAATTCTTGATGAATAGCCAAAGCAAAAATAATAAAAAAAGCTCCTATATACATATAGTTAGTAATTATTTCATCGGCAACAATAACACCTAAAATCATTGCAGATATGGGTGTTATTAATGGAATTAATGCAACAGTTTCCACCTTCATTTTATTTAAAATATGATAATACGCAGCAAACCCAATTAATGATGCAATCAGCGATAAATATATTAACGACCCTATAGAGATAGGGCTGAATGATAGAGGCTCATAACCAAAGATAAAGAACCATGTAATTAGCAACCCCGGTAATGAAAAAGCCATTGCCCCTAGCGTTTGCTCAAAGGGTGGAACATGCAATATTTTGTTTAATCTTTTAATCCATAAAATACATGCAGAAAATATAATGTTCGAACCGAGCATTAACAATAAGCCTATGTACGCTTTACCAGTTATAACCGTGTCATCATAAAAAATAAAAAGCAGCCCTATCATTGCTAAAATAATAGCTATTATTTTATGTGGTAATAAAAGATTTTCCCCCAATATTGGCCGCGCTAAAATGGCCGTACAAAAGGGTGTCAAGCCAAACATCAGAGCAATCAAACCTGACGAAATATATTCTGCTGCAAAATAAACCAACGCCATATTTGGAAACAATCCTAGAGACCCGGCAAGGTAAACCATCCCATTTCGTTTTATATTTAGTGCAGCAATTCCACCAACTGTGCATATCGCACTGCCTACCAAAAAGGCAATGAGCATACGTAATGTTAAGCTTGCCATAGGGTCGAGAGAATCTCCCCCTAGCTTTATTGCTAAAGGTGTCGTTGTCCAAATTAATATGACCAATAAATAGGTCATTCTGGTGGCCATTACTTTCTCCTTAAGTTAGACCGAGACTTTTATCTACCACAACGAAAAAGGCCGCAGATAAAAGTCCGCGGCCTTGAAAAATGAAAATCTAAAAAACTATTTTTCTGCCGCAGTCCAACACACCCAACGCAATACACATTTGCGTTTGGCAATAAGAGTTAGCATGGCAGAAAAAAGATTGTTCATTTTTTAAATTCTAAAAAACTCGTAATTACATTAACTATACGTTAAGCGCTGCTGTAAAAACAATAACTAATTAAATTTTGTCTAGGCAACAGCACCTCAAGTCGACCTACCTAATAAAACCGAGGGAAATAGAGTGATAGGGTTTTAATCAGGCTATCTGCTCTTGTTCTAAATATTGCATCAGTTCTTGGTAACCGCCGACGTACTCTTCACCATGAAATATCTGAGGTACTGTCCGTACTGGCTTTCCAACGGTTTTAGCCAAATCATCCTGGCTAATGCCTTCTTCATGAATATCAACATAACGGAATTCTAAATCCTTAGACTCCATGACTGCCTTTGCCTGACGACAATAACCACAACCTTCACGTCCAAATATTGTAAAGCGTTTCATATCAGCTCTCCTTTGGTCATAACTTATCTGAATTGCTTGTGCCTTCTTGTAGCTTCTAGCCTTTGTTATTAAGAAAACACGTTACCGATTAGCAAACACTATAGCTTTTGCAATTATGATAGCTCCACTTAATTATGGCTATGTAGGTAATAGCTCTTAGCAATAAGTTTTTATCTAGACCCACTTATACTGCTGGTTTTCTATTCTTAAGCATGATCAATACAAGGTAGGTAGCTGTAGCTGCCAACAGATGTTTTATCGAATGACCACTGATAAAACCCAATGCCTGATGAATTGCCTGGTCATAATGTTCTGTTAGTTTTGCTAACAAGTAGAAAAGAATAACGCCAATTAATATATTGTTGTGTGTAAACCGAGATTGATGAGTTAATGCAATAAGAGGGATGAGTAACAACGGTAAGAACTGTACTAATACATATAATCTTAAATCACCTCTTCCTTGCTGTTCGGTGTAATACCAATAAAGCACACTGATAAATCCAACAAATAAAAGCGGATAGAATATTTTCTTTTGGAGATCTCTGGAGATATATTCAGAAAGAAGGCCTGTTGTTAATGCCATAAAACCAATCATCATTGGCAAACGGTCCCAAACTAATGTGGCATTATTTGGATTTAGGTGAAACCAAGATGAACCGAAACCTGTTAAAAAAACACCTAAGAAGAAAACACTGTATATCGGTGTAGTTTTAAAATTATCATGTACTAATTTTTTATTTTCATAAATTCCAATAAATCCTATGATAATAAATGGAATATTAGAAATTACGTTCCAAAAATTATTTACTGAAAAATAATTATTTTTATCCGAAAAGTTATAATAATTTTGTGGTTGTTCGATAGGGTCAATAAAAATAAATACTAGAAAAATAATAGCAATTACTAGAAATAGTATTTTTTTCATGGATTATTTTTTATTCTTCTTTGTACAAAGTTTTTACCATTAAAACCGCATCACCCGTGTGTTGAATCATCGGGTGCTCAACAATTTTTTCTCTTTTAACTTCTTCATAGCCTAAATCTTTATAAATTCCTAATGCATGTTCATTATTTTCAAACACAACTAAACTTATTTTATTTAGGTTTTTAAGCATGGCTTGCTGTTTGGCCAGTGCCATAAATTGATGACCAATACCCCTACCACGATATTCGGGATACAGTGCAACACCACATATATAGTAACTATTGTCCTCTTCTAATTTGCTATAGGGGGCAAGAACAGGGTCTTCATCAATTTCATCGCCAGAGACCATAGGGAAAGCAACCATCATCCCAGCAATAACGCCATCTACTTCCACAATGGTGCAATTTTTGTAGCTAAAGACACTATCTTCCCTTTCATATCGCCTTTCACCTACATCCAGAATATCTTCTCCTGGTTTGGCAAGTTTTGTCCAAATATAGTTTGCAACGCCATCAGATGAAATGCTGTAAAGTTCAGCAATGATTCTGCTCTCTTCTTTTTTTGCCGCGCGAAATTCAATCATTAGGGTGCCTCCAAACCGCTATATACAATGCCTACCCACTGTTCAGGATCAAGAAAACCGTTACCCCATTCTGGATCATAATCCTCAGTAGGCTTAGCTTTGATAACTTCTTCAAGGGTTTTGCCTTGTTTTTTATAATCCCGAAGGATATTTAATACAGACGTCAACATATCTCTGTATTCCATTAGATCTTGTTTATTTCCCACTGGGCCATGCCCGGGAATAATGACAGTATTTTCGTTGGACATATTCATAATCGTTGTCGCGGCAGTAATCATTCCCTCCAAACTGCCACCGTGCTCCACATCAATAAAGGGATAAAAGCCATTAAACCAAATATCGCCTGCGTGAATAATATTTGCCTTATTAAAATGCACTACGCTATCGCCATTAGTATGAGCATTATGAACATGGAAAGCCCTGACGGTTTCAGCATTAATATGAAATGTTGTATCTTTGCTGAAGGTAATAATGGGTAACCCTTCTTTCGGTGTTGCACTTATATTTTTATTAAATGCCTTAAGGGTATTATCCGTAGCAAGTAATTTCCTGACATTATCATGAGCAACAATAATTGTTCCTTTTTTTCCAAAGTTTTCGTTACCGCCCGTATGATCAAAATGCCAATGGGTATTAATTAAGAACTTTGGTTTTTCTCCACCTATTTTTTTAATTTCTTTTAATATTTTTTCTGTCAGTGGTGCAAATTGATCATCAATTAAAAAGGTTCCATCTTTTCCTGTAAAAACTGCAAGGTTCCCCCCTTGACCAATCATTGCATAAATATTTTCTTTAATCTTTATGGTTTTATATTCTACTTTTTCCCAATGATTGTCAGCGTTTATAGCTGATGAAACCAAAATACCTATTAAACAAAATAATATATGTTTTATTGATTTCATTAATTTTTCCTTTTTTAAAACCTTAAAATATTTTATAAAAAAACCCCGGGATAATATTAACTACGCCGGGGCTTTATTTAAAATAATCAAACCACCCTAAAATAAATCTTCAATGGATAAATACCTTTCACCCGTATCATAGCTAAATACTAATACTTTACTGCCAGGCGGAATTTCGTTTAATTTTTGTTTAACTGCAGCCAAACTTGCACCTGATGATATTCCCACAAAAATTCCTTCTTCTGTGGCACAGCGACGGGTCATATCAAAAGCATCTTCTTCTGTTACCAAAACAGTTCCGTCAAGAATATCTGTATTAAGTACGCCAGGAATAAACCCTGCTCCAATACCCTGAAGACGATGCAAACCCTTTTCTCCACCGCTGATGACTGGAGACTTAGTTGGCTCTACTGCCAACACTTTAGTGTTAGGGAATTTTTCCTTAAGTACTTCTGCACAACCGGTAATATGGCCACCGGTACCTACACCTGTAATTAGGTAATCAATTCCGTCTGGAAAATCCGCTAAAATTTCTTTTGCTGTCGTATCTCGATGCACTTGAACATTTGCTGGGTTATTAAATTGTTGGGGCATCCAGGCATTGTCTTTTTCTGCCACCAGTTGATTAGCTTTTTCAATACAACCACCCATTCCCAACTCTTTGGGTGTCAAAACTAATTCTGCACCCAGGGCTTTAAGATTGCGACGACGCTCTACTGACATTGACTCCGGCATGGTTAGAATTAAGCGATAGCCTTTCACCGCACAAACCATGGCCAAACCAATACCTGTATTTCCTGACGTTGGCTCAATGATGACCGTATCTTTATTAATTAGCCCTTGTGATTCGGCATTTTCTATCATGGCCAAACCAATGCGATCTTTAATACTGGAACCTGGGTTAAAACGCTCAACCTTCATCCATACTTCACTGCCTGTTTCAAATAAGTCCGCTTCAAATAGCTTATTTAAGCGAACGTGTGGTGTGTCACCAATGGTTTCCAAAATATTGTTGTACTTCATTTTCCAGCCTCTAAACTTTTATGCCGACCATTATTTTTGTTTTCAATTATTAATACTCACCTAGTTTTTGATGCGATCAATAAACAGGTTAGCTTCATCAATGGATTTTTGCATATCTACTATTAGCTTGTTGACGTCTGAATTAATGGTATTCAGCTCGCCTTTTAATGCAGAAATCGCTCGAGCATTAAGGTTATGTTTTAAGTAAAGCACCTGATCCCGCAGTGTTTCCAGTACAGGATGTACCGTTTTTTCTGCCTTACGCATTGATTTGACCATTTGTTGGTACTTATAGCGAGTATCGTGAAGCTTACTGGCACTATCTTGCCTCAAGCTTCGATTTTTAATCAATGCTAGTTCATTTTCCCACTCTTCAAACAAATCATCCGCTACATCTTCCACACGATTGATATTGTCTGCGATGGCCTGGGCAGCGGTCGCACTATCTTCATATTCTGAATTGAGTTTGTTGTAGAGCTTTTCCAAATCACCGCCATCAAAGTTTACAACGGCTCGATACTGCTCCAAGGCATCCTTAAATTGTTCCTGGGTATCCTCTTGAGCATCCTGAGTATCTTCGATTCTATCTACTAATAGGTCGCGCTTATGCACACCTACTTTTTCCCAAGCATTGTAATAAGCTGTTTCACAGCCAGACAGCATGATCATAAGCAGTACAAAAACAATTTTCTTCATCGGATAAATTTCCATTTTCAAGCAATATCGAGCAAACCATATCAAACCCATTGGGCAAAATACATGGAAGCCATCATGGGAGATATAAAGGTCCTTTTATTTTTACAATTTCATTCAAAATTATCGTTTGTTATCGCCTTCTCCTTGCTATTGCCACAAATCCATTAAGAACAAGAAAAAGCCTTACTATTCAGGGGTTGCGACCTTATAATTGTCGGCTTTGCATGCTACAGGGGAACCTAGGTGTCACAGACTACACCGGATGTTTCAACATTCCAGGGGCTAGTTTTAGCCTTACAACAATTTTGGTCACGTCAAGGCTGTGTAATATTGCAGCCATTGGATATGGAAGTGGGTGCTGGAACATTTCATCCAGCCACTTTTTTACGTGCTATTGGTCCAGAAACCTGGAACAGCGCCTATGTTCAACCCTGCCGTCGTCCAACGGACGGCCGTTATGGTGAAAACCCCAACCGCCTGCAACACTATTATCAGTTTCAAGTGGTGCTTAAGCCTTCGCCCGACAACATCCAGGACCTTTACCTGGATTCATTGCGCGAATTAGGCATAGACCCAAATGTTCACGATATCCGTTTTGTCGAGGATAACTGGGAATCACCCACTTTAGGTGCCTGGGGACTCGGCTGGGAAATCTGGTTAAACGGTATGGAAGTGACCCAGTTTACCTACTTCCAACAGGTGGGCGGACTCGAATGCTATCCGGTCACCGGTGAGATCACCTATGGCCTTGAGCGTATCGCCATGTATTTACAGGGTGTCGACAGTATTTATGATCTGGTCTGGACCGAAGGACCCGAGGGAAAAGTCACCTACGGCGACGTGTTCCACCAAAATGAAGTGGAGATGTCCACCTTCAACTTCGAAGAAGCCGATGTGGACTTTATGTTCCAGAGCTTTGATACCTACGAACGCGAAAGCCAGCGCCTGATTGAAAAAGGCCTGCCATTACCCGCCTATGAAATGGTGATGAAAGCCTCCCACGCCTTTAATCTTCTGGATGCCCGCCATGCTATTTCTGTTACCGAACGCCAGCGGTTTATTTTGCGGGTTCGCACCTTGGCTCGAGCCGTTGCCCAGGCCTACTTTGATTCTCGGCTGGCACTAGGCTTCCCATTGGCTCCAGCCAAGCTTGCAGAAGAAGTAAAACAATCAGTAGCGGAGACAGAGAAATGAGCGCAGATTTTTTAGTCGAAATTGGCACTGAAGAACTGCCACCTAAAGCACTGTTAACGCTTTCTAATGCCTTCCGTGATTCTATTCTTGCTCAACTAAAGCAGGAACAACTTGGTTTTGAGGCAGTTGAAACATTTGCTTCTCCCCGTCGTTTGGCCATTACCATCAGCGAACTGCAAACAGAGACACCGGCGAAAGAAATTATCGCCTGGGGACCACCAATCAAAGTTGCCTTTGATGACGAAGGTAAACCAACAAAAGCCGCTGAAGCATTTGCCAAGAAAAATGGCATTGCTATCGACGATCTGGATACCAAAATAGAAAATGACGGCAAGCAGGACAAACTCTGCCATCGTGCTACGGAACCCGGTAAAAACACCTCTGATTTACTTGGGCCGATTATCGAAACCTCACTTGGCTCACTTCCGATTCCCAAAAGAATGCGTTGGGGTGCCAACCGTGAAGAGTTTGTTCGCCCGATTCATTGGGTTGTCATGCTACTGGGTGAGACTGTTGTCGATACCACAGTGATGGGACTTACGGCTGGCAATACCAGCCGAGGCCACCGTTTTCATTCTGCTGGCGACATCGTGATCAATTCACCTTCTAGCTACCAAAGCACGCTACGCTATGCCTATATCATTGCTGACTTTGCCGAACGTCGTGAGCTTATTCGCCAGGGAGTGACTAAAGCTGCGGAAGGTGAAGGTGGTACCGCCGTTATTGATGATAGCCTGTTAAATGAAGTAACCGCACTCAATGAATGGCCGGTTCCACTGTTAGGTGGTTTTGAAGAACGTTTTCTGGCTGTTCCAGCAGAGGCTTTAGTCTCCTCCATGGCTGAACATCAGAAGTATTTCCATGTGGTGGATAGTAACAACAAGCTGCTTCCTCTGTTCATTACCGTTGCCAATATTGAGAGTAAAGATCCAGCTCAGGTCATTAATGGTAATGAACGAGTTATTCGTCCCCGCCTGGCCGATGCTGCTTTCTTTTACGAAACAGACCTTAAGACGACCTTGGAAGCACGACGTGAATCTTTGAAGAGCATTGTATTCCAAGCCAAGCTCGGCTCTATTTTTGACAAAACTGAACGTGTCGCTAAATTAGCCATTGCACTTGCTCCAGCTACTGGGGCAGATTCATCGCTAGCCAGCCGCGCTGCTGA
>JAJFKD010000195.1 GCA_021773405.1 Porticoccus sp. | reverse complement strand
AGAATACGGATCATGTCTTCTTTTGGCTCACCTACTGAGAGGCCGCCGATGGCGTAGCCATCAAACCCAATCTCTTCCAAGCCAGAGAGTGACTCTTCTCTCAAGCTTTCGTACATTCCACCCTGAACAATACCAAACAAGGCTGACGAGTTATCGCCGTGAGCATCCTTACTGCGTTTTGCCCAACGCATTGATAGTTCCATTGAAGTTTTAGCTTCTTCTTCAGTTGCTGGATACGGTGTGCATTCATCAAATATCATCACCACATCTGAACCCAACTCATGTTGAACCTGAATCGATGTTTCTGGGTCGAGAAACACAGCACTGCCATCAATGGGCGAACGGAATGACACACCCTTTTCCGATATTTTTCTTATTTCACCCAAACTAAACACTTGGAAACCACCCGAGTCAGTAAGGATTGGACCCTGCCATTTCATAAAATCATGAAGTGTGCCTTGCTCACCCTGCTCTTTGTTAGCGTTGGACTGCGAGCTGTGCTCCATAATCACTTGGGTGCCAGGTCTCAGCATTAAATGAAACGTATTACCCAAAATAATTTGAGCGCCGATTGCTTCAATATCCCTAGGCAGCATGCCTTTAACTGTGCCGCAGGTACCCACCGGCATAAAGGCAGGTGTTTCTACTGTGCCACGGGGAAACTTTAAGCGCCCTCTGCGAGCCCGACCATCGGCAGTGTCCAACTCAAAGGACATAAAACATTCACGACTCATCAGAATGATTCCTCACAAGCTTGTTTTTATTAGATAGATCTTTATTAGGTAGGTCTTTACCTGCGTCAGAATTACGGGTTAGAAACATGGCATCACCATAGCTGAAGAAACGATATTTCTGTTCAACCGCCTCTTTATAGGCATCCATAATTTGGGAGTAACCAGAAAAGGCGCTCACCAACATCAATAATGTGGATTCAGGCAAATGGAAGTTGGTCACTAAGGCATCCACCACTTTAAATTCATAACCGGGGTAAATAAAGATATCAGTATCACCCTGCATTGGTTTAAGGCTGCCATCAGCTGCCGCACTTTCAAGACAGCGAACACTCGTGGTGCCTACAGCAATCACCCTACCACCGCGTTCACGAGTTGCCCTCACCTGCTCACAAACGGATTCCGGCACATCAATCACTTCCGAATGCATCACATGGTCATGGATATTATCTGCTCGCACGGGCTGAAAGGTGCCCGCTCCCACATGGAGGGTGACATAGGCCATATCCACCCCCTGCTGTCGGAGCTGATCCAATATAGACTCATCAAAATGTAAACCGGCAGTAGGTGCGGCTACTGCTCCAGGCTTTTCCGCATAAACAGTCTGGTAACGCTCCCGATCATTATCATCATCTTCACGATCAATATAGGGTGGCAGTGGCATATGGCCACTAGCTTCCAAAATTTCCAACGCGCTCTGAGAGCCCAAAAACTTCACCAAAAACAAATCACCATCCCGACCTTCAACCTCGGCACAAGCTCCTCCCTCAAAAGAGAGTTTTGCCCCTGGCTTTGGAGATTTACTAGACCGAAGGTGTGCCGCGACCCGATGCTCGTCAAGCAATCGCTCAACCAACATTTCTATTTTTCCGCCTGTTTCCTTCTGCCCGAACAAACGGGCAGGTATGACCCGAGTATTGTTAAATACCATCAGATCACCCGGCTGAACTAGGGAGGTAATATCAGGGAAGGTTTTATGCTGTACCGTCTTGTCTTCTCCATCCACCACCAACAACCGACTGCCACTTCGTTCAGCCGTTGGCTGACGAGCAATCAACTCCTCAGGTAAATGGTAATAAAACTGTTCTCGGCGCATAACAAATTATCGAGTTAACGTTGGAGGCAACATATCCATTAGCATAACCACAAAAAGAGGTCACACACGAAAAGGCCGCAAGGTTAATGGAAATAAAGCACCATAACCAGTGTGGCTTGCTATTAGTAAACAGATTAGCCGCTAACTTGCTTGATTATGCAAAAGCCACTGCTATAATCGCGCTCCTGTAAAAGATTGACCCTACATAGTTAATCCTGCCAGAGTGGTGAAATTGGTAGCAAATTGCGAATGAGCAATTTGGGGGATTCAAAATTCCCAAGTGATTTTTGTGCCCCTAGGGGGAAAAGAGTAAAGTTCAAGCAACGCCAGAGTGGTGAAATTGGTAGACACAGGGGATTCAAAATCCCCCGCCCTTAAAAGCGTGCCGGTTCGAGTCCGGCCTCTGGTACCAAATAACAAGCCCCACCCTATCTAAAATAAAGAGAAGGTGGGGTTTTTTGTTTGTGTTTTAGTGGTCAGCGAGAAGCGGCATTCCAGTTCGACCAGCTGCGAAGCCATCGGGGGGAGTAACACCCCGAAAAGCATCACCGATGCTTTGAGTCAGCCCGGCCGCTAGTAGCGATATCCACCACCTAAAGCTTTAAGCCATCACGTGACGCCATTAGCATAACACCTGCTCAACCACCGCATCGGCAAGGTGGAACTGGGTGATTTGAGCGTCGTTTAGGTTGGCTTTGAGTTGATCGCAGAGGGTCATAAGCTCATCGACTTTAGCGACTATGCGGTGTTGTTCTGATTCAGGAGCTATAGGAATTACCATTTCCCCAACATCACCCAATCTAAAACTATTTTTAATTCCACGCTGAGGAGCATCATACTGATACCTAGCTATTGGCGAGCGCATAAGTTCTGGGAAAAATCTATTCTGACATTCGGGCATAAACCGCAGTAAGCATGTATGTTGATTGATATATGCTTCCCCAAAATTTTTAGGTATCCGACCTAAATTACCTACATCACCAGTTATGGATAATAGAAGGTCATTTTCTTTTAATATAGTCCTTGCCCCCTCTCCACCCTTTGGAGGATTTACATATCGAATATTATCCATGCGAAGCTCATATGATCCTCTAGATAAATTCCCCATCGTCACAAAAATCGCACCGGATTCAGAATAATATTTTGCCCAATCTCGCGATCCAGAAGTTATTAGGCTAGCAACATCCCAGACGCGACTCCATTCCCATCCTTCCGGAACATCAAAAGGCTTTTCCTCATCAGTAATCTCCGACAGTGGCTTTTGTTTTTTAATTTTTTTGTCTTTAACCAGTTGCTCTTTTTCGGCTGCGATGCGTTTTAGGAGTTCGCTGGCGGGTTCGTCGTTGGGGTCTTGGGGGACGAGTTTACCCATGACAGCAAGTTGGAGGATGGTTTGTTTGAGTTGTTCTACAGCATAGTGGGTGGTGATGAGTGTGTCGAAGTGTTCGGCCAGACGCGCCCAGTTGTCGCTGAGTTCATTGGCATCGCGGGCATCGGTTAGTGTTGCTAGCAGGGTATCAACCAGCAGGTTATGGGCGTCGAGGCTGGATTCGGTTTGTTGTTCCAGTTGATCGCATAAGGACATCAGCTCATCGACTTTGGCGACTATGCGGTGTTGTTCTTTGAAGGGGGGGATAAGGATTACTACATCACGGACTTTTTCCGCATTTAAATTTAAGACTACAGCTCCGGCGGCCGTTCTCTTAAATGCATTAATTATATAAGGAGAAGAAAGTAATAAATATAGATAATCTTTATCAAGACTAGATGGGGGGCTAATTCGTAACCATCCATCATGTATGCAACCTTGAATCTGTGTAATGTATGGTCGCCCAAAACTCATTGAGTTTGTAAGCAGAAAATCACCTGGATAAACCATTCGTGTTTTTGACAAACCCTCTCTACGAATTTTCTCATTTGTAGAAGTTATGTACTTGCCACCCTGTTCAGTATCACCAATTTTTATCCAATTCAATCCATCAGGATCATCTGTAATAAAAGACTTTATTGGACGTGGAGAACCTCCTCTTTCAATCTCAGCTATCAGCCCAAATTGCACCCACTCCCATCCAATCGGCAAGTCAAACGACTTTTCATTATCGCTAATTTCTAACAACGGTTTTGATTTTTTAATCTTCCCTTCTTTAATCAACTGCTCTTTTTCAGCAGCGATACGCTTTAGCAGTTCGCTGGCAGGTTCGTCATCAGGGTCTTGCTGTACCAACTTGCCGCGCACTGCCAACTCTAAAATCAGCTCACGCAGTTTTTTAATGCCATAAAGTTCTCTTTTTTTATTGCTGCCACGGCCCTGAGTAGACTTAGCTTTAATGGTCGAAGTCCAAAGATCGATATTGTCCGTAATTAGTTCTTGCGCAGACATTATTTGACGTCCCTACATAGGGCTTTGGCCAAAATACCTTTTAATTGATCGCGCAGTTGCTGTATTTCGCCTTGCTGCTGCGCGTAGCTGGCCAGAAGCTCACCTGGATCGTGGCTAACTTGTTCTTCCTGGTGGGGGTTTTTGATATCGAGGTTGTAGTTTCGGGCTTTGATCTCGTCGATTGATACCCGCCAGGCCTGTTCATTGGTTTGCCGGTTGTTGCGTAGCAGTTTTCCCTGCCGGGTTTCGCCTTCTCCCCACCACTGAATACAATCGTTAAATTGTTCCAGCTTCATAGGCTTGGTTTTGTTAAAGGCTTTGACACCTTGGGGCAGTGATACTTCGTAGAACCAGACTTCTTTCGTGGGACTATTTGTATCGCCGCTGGCGCTTTTTTCAAAAAACAGGATATTGGTTTTAATGCCGGTGTAGGGCGCAAATACCGAGTTGGGCAGGCGCACGATGGTGTGCAGGTTACATTCTGTGAGCAGTTTTTCTTTAATTTTGGTTTTTACACCTTCGCCGAATAAGGTGCCATCAGGCAAAACAATGGCTGCACGACCATTGATTTCTAATATATGAATAATCAACTGCAAAAACAGATCAGCGGTTTCGCGGGTGCGGGTGGCAGCGGGAAAGTTGAGCTCGATGCCGTCTTCTTCCATGCCGCCAAAGGGCGGATTGGCGACAACTACGCTCACCCGGTCTCTTGGGCCCCAATCACGCAGCGGTCTTGACAGGGTGTTGTCGTGGCGAATTTGGCTGGGGACTTCAATGCCGTGTAACAGCATATTGGTGGTACATAACAGGTGGGGTAGCTGTTTTTTCTCTACCCCATAAATTTGTTTTTGTAGAACTTGGCTGTCTTCCGGCGTTTTAACACTGCCGCTGTCTAAGATGTGGTCCATGGTGCAGGCAAGAAAGCCGCCAGTACCACAAGCCGGGTCCATGACTTTTTCACCCAGTTTGGGGTCGATCATTTCCACCATAAAACGGGTGACAGCTCTGGGGGTGTAGAACTCCCCTGAATTGCCGGAAGACTGTAGGTCTTTCAGGATTTTTTCGTACAGGTCGCCAAAGGTATGACGCTCATCACTGGAGTGGAAATCTATCTCATCAACTTTATTCACTACTTGGCGCAACAGAGTGCCATTTTTCATGTAGTTGAAGGCATCGCTAAAGGCTTCTTTGGCAACAAAGCCACGTGCATTACTCTTGGGTGTGGCATGTAGGTTCTTTATACCAGGGAAGAGTTTTCCATTGATAAATTCGAGCATGGCATCGCCAGTAATACCTTCTTTGTCACTGGCCCAATGACGCCAGAGAAGCTCTTCAGGAATGGGCGACTCGTAGTTGTCGTCCATAAGTT
>JAJFKD010000194.1 GCA_021773405.1 Porticoccus sp. | reverse complement strand
GCCTGGGTGAATCGAAAGATGAACTACTCAGAACTTTGGATGACCTCCGGGAACACGATGTAGATATGATCACTGTTGGGCAATACCTCCAGCCGTCAAAAAATCATTTACCGGTCGATCGTTTTGTACACCCGGATGAGTTTGATGAATACGCTAAGTATGGGCAAAGCATAGGCTTTACCCAGGTGGCTTCCGGGCCTTTAGTGCGTTCTTCCTATCATGCAGACAAGCAGGCCATGGGTGAGGAGGTAAAATAATGACATCTGAGTCAATGTTACTGGATAGCCCTTTGTTAGATATAAGGAATGCCACGGTTTTTCGTGACAACAAAAAAATCTTTGATGGTTTTTCACTCACTGTAGAGCAGGGGCAAAGCACAGCAATCATCGGGCCGAATGGTGCAGGTAAAAGTACACTATTAAAATTATTGTCCCGCGAACTTTACCCAGTTGTTAAAGATAATTCACACGTGAGAATTCTGGGTCAGGATCGACCAATTTTGTGGGAACTGAGAGAAAAAATTGGCCTGGTCTCCGCAGACTTACAGCAAGGCTTTGTGCCCGATGTCAGTGGACTGGGAGTGGTAGTCTCAGGGCTGCACAATTCTATTGGCCTGTTCCATTATCAGGACGTAACAGAAGACCAGCTTAATCGAGGCAGGCAAGTATTGGAGGAACTGGGTATTCAGGATCTGTACAATCGCCCTTATAAGCAAATGTCTACAGGCCAACAGAGACGCTGCCTGCTGGGACGTGCTTTAATCCATAATCCAGATCACCTGATTTTAGACGAGCCTACAAGCGGCCTTGATTTAAATGCCACTTACCATTATTTAAATACGATTAGACAATTACTGCAGCAGGGTAAAACTATTTTACTGGCAACCCACCATATCCATGAAATTCCACCCGAAATTGAACGAGTGGTGTTTATTGAGGAGGGCAAAGTAGTTGCCGATGGCAAAAAAGAAGACATGCTTACCGATGAGTGGATGACAAAATTATTTAGAATGCCCTTAAAGGTCAGCATTTCGAATGGTTTTTACCAGGTCTTGCCAGCGTAGGTTGAGAACACCATAATTCGCGGCCTGCTATCAAATAGCGTTAACAGGCTCTAAATTGAGTAAAAGAATAGAACTTAAAAGTTAGGATATAGGTAGTTATGAAAGTTGATAAAAATGCCGTGGTTACTTTTCACTATGTGATGACAGATGATGAAACCGGCGAAGAGATTGAAAATTCCAACGGGAAGGAACCATCAGCCTTTGTATTTGGGCATAAAAATATGATCGAATCCTTAGAGCATTCGATGCTGGGCAAAGAGGCGGGCGAATCTTATACAGTGACACTACCACCAGACATAGCTTACGGTCGTGTTCGTTCAAGCAGTGAGTTGAGAGTTTCCAAGAAGAACTTGCAGTTTGAGGGAGAATTAAAACCAGGAATGATGGTGCCTATTAAGACCAAAGAAGGTCTTCGCCCTGTTACTGTGGTCAAGGTTGGCAAATTTAATGTGGATATCGACTACAACCATCCTCTGGCCGGAAAAACGCTAAAATTCGATGTAGAAATTGTCGATGTAAGAGAAGCGACAACTGATGAATTATCTCAGGGGCAACCCATAAGCCAGCAACATTAATAAAACTGCAGCACAAGTCCCAGCGTTAATGTGTCGGTATCATTACCGGCATAGCCGCTGGCATTGGCATCGCCTGAGACAAAATTCAAATTAACGCTCATTTTATTGCCCAGAATAATGTAGTTGAGCCCCCACTCAGTGGCGTCACTTTGCGAGGCATCACTGGGCTGGTTTTCCGTATAGCGTATATAAGGCTGAAATTTACCCGGCCCAACAGGTTTTGGAAAAATATATCCCGCTGTGGCATAAAAAGATTCGCCATCAAACAGGCAAAAGCACTCGGTTAGTCCATCGGACGGTGGTGATATCGGCGTAAAATCTACATCGATCTCTTTGTAGCCAGCTTCAAAGTTGAATACAGCGTTATTCGACAATACCCGCTCTGAAAAAATATCGAATGCGTAAGCATTAAAATCGCCAGATTCGGCCCTACTTCCGGTACCGTCTGACTGTGATTGAATTGTAATGGCGGGGGTTAATATGTTGCCTTGATTTCCATAATAAGTGGCACTGGTGTAATAGCCACCTGGATTCGATTCCACATTTAGAAAGTTATAGGCCAACCGGCCGGCAAAGAGTAGATGGTCAGAGTCATTACCGTGGTCATCTTCGAGTCCTTCAAAAATACCTAATAAATAATGAAATTTGTTTTTCATACCCCAAAGTACGGCGCCCTCACTCCGCCCGAGCTGTCCGGCGGGGCCATCGTAGTCAGCGGAAAATAGTGGCTGACGATATTGGTTCCAACTCATACCCGTATAGGGGCCGTTCATTCCTGGCCTGTCAGATGGAACCAATGTTCGACCAACCCAAAGATTCACAGCAGGATTAAATTCAAAACGGAGCAGCGCATCAATGGTCATCATTGAATCGCCTTCGTACTTTTCAGTGTTGATATTGAATTTTAGGTATTTATGAACCTGGCCTGAGACATAAAAACGAAAACTGGCAATATTGAACTCTGAGCTTTCATCTACATCACTATTTCTTGAAGCAAATTGTAGCTTGGTGCCGCCACCAACAAACAGCCATAAGTCATCGCTATGTTTGAGATTGAGTCCACTCATTTTGGGTGGAGTATCAAAAAGTGCGGCGTGAGTAGCTGGAATGCTAACAATGGTTAGGCAGAGAATAAAAAACATCCCCCGAAAGGAGATCCATAGATTTGACACGCAGCATCCCCTTTAGAGTTATTCTCTGTTTTTTTTGTTTATTATTTGAGCATCCAGTATATCGGTGAATTAGAAAAAACCAAATATAGGTGGTTGGTTAGGTAGAAGGAGATGAAGGTTGAGATTTAAATTAACCAACTTTGTCTAGTTTATCTGTAGTGAACTCCCTAAAATACGCCCCTTTTTTGGTAACTCTAATTTAAAGAAGCTCTGATTTAGGGAAACTCTGGTTTAGGGAAACTCTGATTGATGTAGAGATTCCACAGAATTCTTATATAACTCTTGAGTAAAACTCTTAATTTGTGGGTGTTTTTAACTTGGCAGCAATTGAATTTATTCCCGGACAACGTTGGATTAGTAATACAGAATCTGAGCTTGGTCTGGGTATTGTGATAGAAAACCAAAACCGGCGGGTCTCTTTAAGTTTTCCTGCAGCTGGTGAAACTAGAACCTATGCAATGGATAACGCGCCACTTAGTCGGGTGCAGTACCCCGTAGGTGAATCTATTGCCAGTGCCGACGGTCAGCAGTTGATAGTCACAGAGCTGAGCGAGAAAAACGGCTGTATCTTATATTTGGGCCAAAATAATAACGGCGAGCCTGCAGAGCTAGAAGAGATTGATCTCGATAGCTTTGTCCGGTTCAGCAAACCACAAGACCGAATGTTTGCGGGTCAAATCGAAAAAAACAGCCGCTTTGAATTGCGTGTTGCTACCTTGGAACATAGGCACAGCCAACAGCAATCAGATGCTTTTGGTTTGTTGGGTGGAAGAGTTCAACTATTGCCCCATCAGTTATATATCGCCAGCCAGGTCGGACATCGTTATGCACCAAGAGTACTGCTGGCTGATGAAGTAGGCTTGGGGAAGACCATTGAGGCAGGTTTGATTCTGCATCAACAGATGGTGACGGGGCGAAGCAGTCGCGCCTTAATCGTTGTGCCAGACAGTCTGGTGCACCAGTGGCTGGTTGAAATGCTTCGCCGTTTTAATCTGCGCTTTACCATTTTAGATGAATCCCGTTGTCAGGCGCTAGAAGAACCATTAGACGAGGACGATGCATTTTTTGATTTGGACCAGCCTGATGTTGAAACACCAGAAGAGATAGAGAACCCCTTTGAAACCGCACAATTAGTACTCTGTAGTCTGTCATTTTTGACAGAGCATCCCCAGCGCCATGCCCAGGCATTGGAAGCTTCATGGGATATGATGATTGTTGATGAAGCTCACCACTTAACCTGGAACGAACAACAGGCAAGCTCTGAATATACCTGTATTGAAACCCTGGCCCGGAAAATACCAGGCCTGTTGCTACTAACTGCAACGCCTGAACAATTAGGTGTGGAAGGGCATTTTGCACGTTTGCGTTTGCTGGACCCAGATCGCTATTTTGATATTCAGCAGTTTCGTGAAGAAGAGGCAGGCTATCAACCCGTCAGTGAACTGGTGCAGAAACTGTCGGGTGAAAATATTGCCACTGAGTTGGAAACTGATTCTGAGTTAAAAAATCAGTTGGTTCAGTACTTAGGTGAATCAGCGACACAAGAGTTAATGTTGTCTCAGGAGACGGAAGAGGCAGAACTATCTGATTCTGAAGAGGGCTCTTGTTTTGAACAAAAAATTCAAGATGCCATCGACAGTTTGCTCGATCGTCATGGCACTGGCCGCGTACTGTTCCGTAATACCCGCGAAGCCGTTCAGGGTTTCCCTGAGCGCCAATTACATGCACATCCATTGCCAGCACCTGATCAGTATGTTGCTGCCAGCAGTAGTGCAACGCTGGATGAACTGTTACATCCAGAGCTATTGTTAGGGAATGAATTGTGGACAACCACTGACCCCAGGGTTCACTGGTTAGATGAATGGCTGGCAGAAAACCGTGACGAAAAAGCATTAGTGATTTGTTCTAGAGCTGAAACTGCCCAAGCGTTGGAAGAGTTTCTACGGTTGCGAAAAGGTGTTCGCTCGGCTGTATTCCACGAAGGGATGGGGCTGGTTGCTCGGGATCGTGCTGCCGCCTATTTTGCCGATGAAGATGAGCGGGCGCAGGTCTTGGTCTGTTCTGAAATTGGCAGTGAAGGTCGTAATTTTCAGTTTGCTCGTCACCTAGTATTATTCGATCTGCCACTGAATCCTGATTTGTTGGAGCAGCGCATAGGCCGCTTGGACCGTATTGGTCAGCGGCACGATGTACAAATTCATGTGCCGTTCTATCAAACCGACGAAAATTTGGCCATTAGTGCCCAGCAATCGCTGCTAAATTGGTATCACAAGGGCCTTAACGTCTTTGAGCGGGTATGCCCCATCGGCCAGTCTATCTATCAGCAATTTCAAGCGCCTTTGTTGGAATGTTTGAAGTTGGGCAATGAAGAAGAGCTGGCCACACTGATTGAGCAGACAAACACTAAAACCGAAGCTACTTTGCAGGAACTGCACAATGGCCGTGACCGTTTGTTGGAGCTGAATTCCTGTAATACCCGCCGAGCAGAGCTTGTCGTCGATGATGTGCTGGCGGCGACACAGATGAAAGAACTCTCTGAATATATGGGCCGAGTATTTGATCACTATGGTGTGGAACAGGAATTCCACAGCGCCGACAGCATTGTGTTACACCCGGGCGAACATATGATCAGCCACAGTTTTCCCGGCCTGCCCAGCGATGGCCTTACGGGAACCTACCATAGAACCAAGGCATTAAGCCGCGAGGATATGCAGTTTCTAACCTGGGAGCACCCCATGGTCAGTGGTGCGATCGATATGGTATTGGAAGGCGATTTTGGTAACACAGCACTGTGTACCGTTAAATTACCGCCATTAAAGCCAGGCACTTTGCTGCTTGAAACTATTTATACCTTGCATTGCCCTGCACCGAAACAACTGCAGTTACATCGCTATCTGCATCAACCCATGGTGCGGTTTGTAGTGAATGCCGACGGCAAAGACCTCACCAAGGTATTAACCTTTGAGAAACTAAACAGCTTGGTTAAATCGGTAAAAATGCGGACGGCCGTGGACTTGGTACGCCATGCCAGACCAGAAATTACAAAGATGATTGAAAAAACAGATAACAAGGCTGAAGCTCAGCAGGCCGATATTGTGGCAGCAGCTATAACGCAGATGAATCATGATCAACAAGTTGAATTGCAGCGTTTAACTGCTCTGGCAGAAGTGAATCCTAATATTCGTCAGGATGAGATAGAACACCTACAATCCAGCACGGAATCATTGGCGCACTATTTGGAACATGCACAATTGAAGCTGGACTCCCTGCGTGTAGTGATAGCCGTCTAGATACGATGGTTTGCAGGTCTTGTCGTAAAAAATTAACAGAAAACAAATAAAGGCAAAAAGCCCAATGAAAATAAAACATAACGCTGTGGTTCGCTTCCACTATCGTTTACGTGATGAAGCAACCGGTAACGAGCTGGAAAATTCCCATGGCGAAGAGCCTAATACTTATATGCATGGTCGCAATGCTATCGTCCCAGGATTGGAATCTGCCATGACAGAAAAAGGTGAGGGCGATACATTTAGTGTGACGCTCTCACCGGAAGAGGGCTTTGGTGTTCGCCGTGAAGATCAGCAGCAGCGCGTACCGCTAAAACATCTGATGGGGCAAGCTAAAAAAGGAACACCAAAACCCAAGGTAGGGGATGTAGTATCGGTTAATACCAATAGTGGCCCTCGTAAGGCCACAGTGATAAAAGTGGGTAAGTTCAACGTAGACCTTGATGCTAATCACCCTCTATCAGGAAAAACCCTGACCTTTGATATTGAGGTTGTGGAAGTTCGTGAGGCAACTCAGGAAGAGCTTGATCATGGGCATGTTCATGGCCCAGGAGGCCACCAACACTAGGGTACCCCTAAAAATGCGCTTTTTCCGCGATTACTTCGTAAGCTCCGTGCTCGAATCCTCATGTATGCCATATACACTCCGGTTCTCCGCGCGGTGCTTGCTCGTACTCACGAAAAAATCACTATTTTTAGCAGCACCCTTATTAAAGGCTAGATTCTTTAATGGATAGTTTCTAAGTAGGAGATAGATATGCCAAAAGCCAGTGAATTAAAGAAAGGAATGGTGGTAGAAATTAATAGTGCTCCCCATGCCGTTAAACAGGTGGAGGCAAAAAGCCCGTCATCCCGTGGTGCGGCGACACTCTACAAAGTACGTTTCACCAATTTGAAAACTGGTCAGAAATTGGATGAATCCTATAAGGGTGATGACTTACTAAAAGATGCAGATTGTGTACGTGCCCAACTGCAATATTCTTACCTCGATGGTGATACCTATATCTTTATGAATTCAGAGGACTACAGCCAGTACGGGCTGAATACCGATGAGATTGAAGATCAGCTGGGTTATATCACCGATGGCTTGGAAGGTATTGTAGGCTTGGTGATGGATGGTGCTTTGTTGGGTATTGAATTACCTCAATCCGTAGTGATGGAAATTACCGAAACAGCACCAAGTATCAAAGGTGCAACTGCTACAGGGCGAACTAAACCTGCGACGTTAAGCACAGGGTTAGAGGTTCAAGTACCAGAATACCTTGAGCCGGGTGAAATGATTAAAGTGCATACTGAAACGGGCAAGTTTATGTCTAGAGCTTGATGATTGTTCTTGGTCTCACTTCGCTAACCTATAATACGATTAAACAGTAAAGGGGTCAGTGACAAATAGAAATAATAATTTTTCCTAAATGTCACCAACCCCTTTTTCGCTTTACTTTCTTTGAATTCATTCCTAGTTAAGATCAAACCGGTCCAGCGTCATCACTTTGGCCCATGTATTAACAAAGTCATTAACAAACTTTTCTTTGCCATCGTTGGCTGCATACACTTCTGCAACGGCACGTAATTCTGAATGCGAACCAAAAATCAGGTCAACGGGGGTGGCTACCCATTTCGCTTTGCCAGTTTTACGGTCATGACCAGTATAGATACCTTCCAGTTTGGATTTTTTCCATTCTGTGGACATATCGAGCAGGTTAACAAAGAAGTCATTGCTCAAGGTTCCTGGCTTGTCCGTAAGAATGCCTTGTTGGGCCTGTCCGGTGTTGGCATTTAGTGAGCGCATCCCGCCAACTAGAACAGCCATTTCGGGCACTGTCAGGTTCAACATATTTGCTTTATCAATCAGCATTTCTGTTGGGGAATGACTATTGCCTTTGGCAAAGTAGTTACGGAAACCATCTGCGTTTGGTTCAAGTACTGCGAATGATGAAGCATCGGTCTGTGCTTGTGAGGCATCGGTGCGCCCAGGCTTGAAAGGTACTTCAATTTTATGCCCAGCTTTTTCTGCCGCTTCTTCTATCGCAGCAGCTCCACCCAGTACGATTAAGTCAGCCAATGAAACTTTCGTAATCGCACGACTGGTTTTTGATTGATTGCCATTAAAGTCAGATTGAATACCCTCAAGCGCCTTCAGCACTTTCGTTAACTCCGCCGGATTGTTCACTGCCCAATCTTTTTGGGGAGCAAGACGAATGCGGGCACCATTTGCGCCGCCGCGCATATCGGTACCGCGGTAGCTAGATGCTGAAGCCCAGGCAGTTCTCACTAATTCCGAGCCTGTTAACCCTGAGTCCAGTATTTTGGCTTTCAGGTTTTTAATGTCTTTGGCATCTACCAATGAATGGTCTACTGCAGGAACTGGGTCTTGCCAGATTAAGGCCTCTTTTGGAGCATCAGCACCAATATAGCGTGAGCGGGGGCCCATATCGCGGTGGGTTAATTTGAACCAGGCTTTTGCAAAGGCGAGTTCAAATTCTTTTGGGTTATCCAAAAAGCGTTTCGAAATTTCGCGGTAGCTTGGGTCGAATTTAAGCGATAGGTCAGTGGTCAGCATGATAGGCGCATGACGTTTTTTAGGGTCATGTGCATCAGGTACTAAGTCTGATGCCTGGTTATCTGCTGGGATCCATTGTGTTGCACCCGCTGGACTTTTTGTTTTTACCCAGTCATAGGCAAATAAGTTGGTTAGAAAGTTGTGGGTCCAAGCTGCTGGGTTAACTGTCCATGCACCTTCCAAGCCACTGGTAATGGTGTCACCACCCTTGCCGCTACCACATTTGTTTTTCCAGCCGAAACCTTGTTCTTCAATGCCTGCGGCTGCAGGTTCAACGCCGACACAATCCTCTGGTGATTTAGCACCGTGGGCTTTACCAAAGGTGTGGCCGCCAGCAATAAGCGCCACGGTTTCTTCATCGTTCATGGCCATTCGAGCAAAGGTTTCACGGATATCTTTTGCTGCTAATAGTGGGTCTGGGTTGCCATTGGGGCCTTCAGGATTTACGTAGATCAGACCCATTTGAACTGCGGCTAAGGGTTTTTCGAGTTTCCTGTCGCCACTATAGCGTTTGTCATCCAGCCATTTTTTTTCTGGTCCCCAGTACATAACGTCTGCTTCCCAGTCGTCTTCACGACCACCGGCAAAACCATAAGTTTTGAAGCCCATGGATTCCAGGGCGACATTGCCTGTGAGTACCATTAAATCGGCCCATGAAATGCTTTGGCCATATTTCTGTTTAATAGGCCAAAGTAGTCTGCGAGCTTTGTCTAGGTTGCCGTTGTCAGGCCAGCTGTTCAGTGGTTCGAACCGTTGCTGTCCTCCCGCTGCACCACCACGGCCATCTGCAACACGGTAGACACCAGCACTATGCCAGGCCATACGAATGAAAAAAGGACCATAGTGACCATAGTCTGCGGGCCACCAGTCTTGGGAATCGGTCATTAGAGCTTCAATGTCCTTTTTTACTGCACCGAGATCCAACTTGCTAAATGCCTTGGCATAATCAAAGTCTTCTCCCAGGGGATTTGACTGAGGAACATGCTGGCGCAGAGGGCTCAGGTCTAGTTGTTCCGGCCACCAAAACTGGTTTGATTTGGACTCGCTTGAGTAAGCGGGGTTTACTAAGGCTATGGGTGTTAGTGCTATCGCAACGACAGCTAATAAGGGCTTTAGTTGTCTAATCATAGTGTTCCCTCCTATAGGTAGGACTTATGCATTTCTATTATTTGCTGCGTAACCGAAAAGCTCTCATACAGAATAGTCATACACTCAATCATTTTTGTTTTAGGTTGTTATCCACCGTCTGGCTAAATGAAAGCAAATGGTTTGGCTAGCATTTAAATCCTAGGCTGGTATCGAGAATAGGGCTAATAAATTGTAAGTATCATTTTGATAGCTTAGTACAATTCTTGTTAATAGAAATTGCTGCTAAGAAGGCAAAGGCCCATGATTAGGGCCTTTGGTGGGGGGGCGAGTTAAGTTTTTGGTAGAAATTTATACTATTTCTTGCTTAAACAAGCATTCAATATCAGATATCCAACTACACCTGAGGCGAGAGAGCCGATAATAATGCCAAGTCTTTCATCGAATAAAAGGTTAACGGTAGTTTCTTCAAAAGCCAGAGATCCAATAAATAAGCTCATGGTAAAGCCTACGCCACAGAGAGCGGCGGTGCCGTAAAGTGAACCCCAGTTCATGCCTTTAGGTAAGCTTGAAAGCTTTAATTGAATGGCAAGCCAGCAAAAGCCAAAAATGCCTATTTGTTTGCCTATGAATAGCCCTGCTGCAATGCCTAATGGTACGGGGTGAAGAAGCTGTTCTGTACCTATTCCAGATAAATTTATGCCTGCATTGGCAAAGGCAAATACGGGCAGAACAATAAAAGCTACAGCTGAATGTAAATCGTGCTCCAAATCTTTTAGGGGTGAAAAACCCGGTGTCTTTTTGGATGTCATGGGTATAAACATGGCGACTAGAATACCAGCTAATGTAGCGTGGACACCCGACTTCAACATGGCTACCCACATAACTAAACCAACAATAATATAAACGGTTTTGGATTCTACGTTGCGTCGGTTAATAAATACGAGAAGGGGGATACAGCAAGCAACAACAATTAATGCTGTCAGAGATATTTTTGAGGTGTAAAAAAAAGCAATAACTAGAATGGCACCAATATCATCAAAGATGGCTAATGAAGTAAGGAAAATTTTAATACTGGTAGGCACACGTTTGCCCAGCAGAGATAAAATACCAAGAGCAAAAGCAATGTCGGTAGCCGCAGGAATTGCCCAGCCTGAAATGGCTGCATCATCACCCAAATTGAAATAAACATAAACGAGTGCTGGTACTAGCATTCCACCAATGGCGCCCGCGCCAGGTAAAATGATATTGCGTTTATCCGAGAGCTCACCTTCAACAAGCTCTCGCTTTAATTCCAGTCCTACCAAAAAAAAGAAGATGGCCATTAATCCATCGTTAATCCATAGCAGTAAAGGCTTGGCTATTTGTAAGGCGCCAATTCGTACTTCTACTGGCGTATCTAACAGTAAAGCGTAGTAGCGCTCAAAGGGTGAGTTCGCAACAATAATGGCAAGCACAGCTGTACCCATCAGCAATATGCCACCCGCAGATTCAAGCTTAAAAAATCCAGTTAGGAAAGGTAGCTGGGAATCATGTTCCGTGCTTTGGTTTGAGGCTTTGTTCATATGATGTCCATGCCTATTAAAAGCTGTTTTTATTTGCAGAAATAAAAAGAATTACAGTCTTGCATCATTATTCTTGGTTAACAAATATTAGTCCATTGGTGTTAAAACCAAGTTCCTTAGAACGGGAGATAAATTGATCAATCACTGACTGCTTAACAGTGGGTGTTCTGGCAAGCAACCAAAGGTAGGAATTGTTATAGCCTGAGACAAAGGCGTATTGATAGTTTTCTTTATCCAGTTCAAAAATAATGTATGAGCTGTAAAATGGACCAAAGAACGATACTTTAAGGTGGCCCTGTTTTTTGTCTTCCACAAAATAAGCTTTACCATCAGCTTTTTTCCATTCATTTTTGGTCTTTGAATATCCTTGATTAATGACCTGAATTCCTCCGTCATCTCTCGTAGAATACTCTGCTGATACTTTACTCAATCCTCTCTCAAAGGAGTGATCTAGGCGGGCGATTTCGTACCACTTACCTAGATAACGGTTTACTTCAAAGTCATCAACGGGATTTACGCCTTTAGGCATTCCAAGGCAGCCTGTTAATAGTATTGAAAAAAATAAGGGTAACAAAAAGATTAAATGTCGCATTTTTATTTAAGGCCCATTAAACATCTCAGTTAAATTGACTGTAGATTTTTTGCCAATATGTTTGAAATTTTTCTCCAGCCAGCCTTCGGCAGTATCTCTACCAATATCTCGTAAATGTTGTAGAAACTTCCACTCAACATTCATCTTTGAAGATACGCCGAGGGGAATCAGTTCATTTTGATTTTCGATAATATGTACATGGTTGTCACGGTATTCTTTATCAGAAAGCACGCCCCTTTTAATCAGTCGAGAAACAAATTCAACGGAACGTAAATCTTTTAATAGGGAACTGTTAAACCCTATTTCATTTAATCGGTCAGAAATTTCTTGTGTAGTACGTGGTGTTCCTTTGCGTTCAATAGGGTTAATTTGAATAACGACAATATCCGCACAGTCCGTGCTTTCAAAAAATGGAAATAGAGAGGGGTTACCCATATAGCCACCATCCCAGTAGGGGATTCCATCAATTTCAACAGCTTGAAATACCATAGGTAGACAACAGGAGGCGATGATCATATCGGCTGTTAACTCGCTGTGCTCAAATATTTTAACTCGTCCAGTTTCTACATTGGTGGCAGAGATAAAAAGTTTGGTCATATTGCAACCGCGGACCCGTTCAAAATCAACAGAAGTTTCAAGTAGTAATTTTAGAGGGTTAAGGTTCAAGGGGTTTAATTGATAAGGAGAAAAGGCTTGAGTTAATACATTATGAAAATGAAAGCCAGGTGATTTATTTAGGCTCCATTTGCCTAAAAACTTATCAATAGGATTACGTTTAATGGGGCTCCAGTGGCCGGCCAAGCTTAATTTATACCAAAAATTGTGTAAGGCTTCCCGGGCTCCATCTGGGCCGCCATTCATCATGCCATCAGCATAGAGTATGGTGTTTATAGCGCCGGCAGAGGTTCCGGAAATACCGGGGAAAGTTAGCCGGCCATCTTCTAATAACTTATCAAGCACGCCCCAGGTAAATGCGCCGTGAGAGCCTCCACCTTGAAGGGCGAGGTTAACTGGTGTGGATTTTTTGGGCATTGCTATCTTGTTCCTTGAGTATGATGGCTTGGTCTTGGCGTATTTACTCTTTTTTAAATTTTAAAGTCTTACTTAGATAAGGTTAAGCGTTGGATATTAACAGACTCCCATATTCAGATTAGGAGTATGAGGGTGTTGCTCAATTTGATAAGCAACCATAATTAGAGGTTATCTGGGGGCTTTATTTATCAACCCAGATTTTCCGTAAAGGCTCACCAAAATCATCGTAGATAATTTCTTCTTTTGGTTCTGGTTTCTCGGGTTTTTTCTTTTGGGGCTTTTTATTGCGTCGGGCATCTAGTGCTGCGACAACTTCGGGCACAGGCGTACGATCAGTTTTGGTATCTGTAAACAATGGCGTTTTGATACTTTCGAGTGGGTTCTCTCGACCACTAACACCGCTCGGGATATTTTCGATTTCTCCGCCTTTTCGAGCGTAGCGGTCCATTTGTCGCTGTAACTCGGCACGGATGTCAGCTTTTGTCGGTATCTTTTTCACGGCGCTTCAATTAATTTGTAACCGATTAATTATACCACTACTTATCTCTCTACTTATATCACTATGACTTGGTGAAATTACCAGTGGTCCCAAACAGGTTCACAATCAGCTGGGAACGTTGAGTATTGTCCGAGTTCTGCCCAATCCTGACCTGGTTGATGAAAATCAGAGCCGCAGGAGGCATAGAGGTTTTTCTGTCGGCAAATACTGGCAAGATCTCTGGTGACGGAGGGTATTTGTTTACCTGAAACAACTTCCATTCCTTGTCCCCCTGCTGCAATAAAGTCATCGAGAAAGGCCAGTAGTTTGGTACGTGTCAGCTTGTATTTGGCAGGATGGGCGAGAACCGGGGTGCCTCCGGCATCTAGTATCCATTCTATTGTTTGTGGTAGGTCTGCCCAGAGTTGTTTGATATCGCAGGGTTTTCCAGAACCAAGGAATTTTTTAAAGGCTTGCTTGATGTTGCTTACGGCACCTATTTCAACTAAATACTGCGCAAAATGGGGGCGACCGATATTGTCATTACCTGCTATTTTTGATGTTCTATCTAAAGCATCATTAAAACCGTAGCCCGTTAATTTCTCTGCTATACGCTCTGCTCGCTCTTTGCGTGCTTGATGTTGATGGGTCACCCCTATTTTCAGGGCATCGCTCTGTGGCTGAATATTTAGGCCGACGATATGAATATTTATTTTTCGCCATACGGTGGAGAATTCAATGCCAGGAATGATTTTTAGTGGTAATTGATTGGTACTCTCTAATTGTTGATAGGCTAGGGCTGTATCGTGATCGGTGATAGATAGGACATCCACACCCTGCTCAGCCGCACGTTGAATCAACTCAAGAGGTGAGAGGGAACCATCTGAGCAAGTAGTGTGGCAATGTAGGTCGTATTTTAAAGAGGCTGTCGCTGTCATAAGGGTTTTACTAATAAGGAACTCTATTATAAGGCAATTACAAAGGCTGCCGTTATACTGGAGCCATGAATACCTCTTTTTCTCAATCCTCCAAATCATTAGATCCCGCATTTAGTATTGAACCCATTGGGCTTACCAAGCAACAACAGGTTGTGGTGCAGACGGAACATTTTATTCGGTTGGGTGGTGAGTTATTGGGTCGCGAATTTGACTATATCCCCGTATATTTTGATTTGAAGGGCCGTACTGCCGGTATGTACAAGGTGGCTGGTAGGGGGCGCCGGATTCAGCGTCAGATTCGTTATAACCCGTGGATTTTTGCCAAGTATTATGAAAACAATCTGACCGTTACCGTACCTCACGAAGTGGCCCATTATTTGGTCGATTGTGTCCATGGTTTAAGGAAAGTTCGCCCCCATGGTAATGAATGGAAGGCCGTGATGAACGCCTTTGGTGTGGACAGTCGAGCCACTTCAACCTTTGACCTAGAGGGAATTCCTACCCGACGGCAGCAACAGGTTGATTATCGTTGTGGTTGCAAAGAACATCAGCTGGGTATTCGGCGACACAATAAAGTATCACGTGGCGAGGCCAATTATCTTTGTCGATACTGTGGTGAAGTATTGAGGTTTGTGGAGCCTGACAACACTTTATGAAGTCTGATTTCTGGCACGTTTATATAATTCAGGCTACAGATGGTTCACTGTATACCGGTATTACCACAGATATTCAGCGCCGTTTTAATGAGCACTTAAGCGGTAAACAGGGTGCTAAATATTTTCAAGGCAGGACCCCGAAAAAAGTTGTGTATGTGGAAGATGGTCATGACCGCAGCAGTGCTTCCAGAAGAGAGGCTGAGATTAAGAAGTTGCGGCGTGAACAAAAGCTTCTATTGATTGATAGCTACCGTGAACTAACGAAGAAATAAGGTGCTCAGAGATGGAAGTTCAGCATAATCCAGATAAGCAATGTTTCACTATTGAGTTGAATCATACTTCGGCTGTTTTAGAGTACAACCTGTTGCCTGAGCAGGACGGTGGGAAGGGAGTCGACTTTAGGCGAACTTATGTACCATCAGAATTTCGGGGGCAGGGCCATGCAGAGGCGTTGGTTAAACAAGGGTTAAACTGGGCAAAACAGCAGGGGCTTAAGGTACAAGCCTCCTGCTGGTATGTTAGAAGGTTTCTCTAACTGAATCGACCTTGATGGTTATCCATAAGTACAGAGATATGCAGTATCCACCGCCACTTCTAATTGAAAACTATCGCCAGCAGCAACTACAAAACTGTCACCCTGTTCAAAAGTGTTCCAGTCATCACTGCCAGGTAGCTTTACGGTCAATGCGCCACTGACAACAGTCATTGTTTCTTTTTCACTGGCACCGAATTCATATTCACCTGGTGCCATAACACCTACTGTAGCGGGCAGTGTTGCTGTTTGAAAACCGATGGAAGTGACTTTGCCATCGAAGTATTCGTTCATTTTAAACATATTGATATTCCCAATAACAAATTAAATAGAGACGGTCTTTGTGGCCCAGTTGTGGCTTACAAGAGTGGCTGTTGCTCAAAGGCGGCTATAGTACCTTGGGAGTCGCCCATATAGAATGCGCGTTTTCAACTTTTGGCGGTGTAGTTTTTGAATCATTGGGATGTAGTGGTTATTGGTGCCGGTGCTGCGGGTTTGATGTGTGCTATTGCTGCAGGTCAACGTGGTCGTCGGGTGTTGGTATTGGAACGGGCTAACAAGCCGGGGAAGAAAATTTTGATGTCTGGTGGTGGCCGTTGTAACTTTACCAATCTGTACGTGGAACCAGAAAACTTCCTGTCGGAAAACCCCCATTTTTGTAAGTCAGCCCTAAGCCGTTACAGCCAATGGGATTTCATCGATCTGGTGTGTCAGCATGGCATTGGTTACCACGAGAAAACCCTAGGGCAGTTGTTTTGTGATGATTCTTCAAAAGATATTCTCAATATGCTTTTGGACGAAGCGGAGAAGGCGGGGGTGACCCTTAAAACCCAGTGTGAGATCACTCAAGTCAGTTTTGAGGGCAGTTATCAGTTACAAACCAGTGAGGGTGAGATAAAGGCCGAGTCTGTGGTGGTGGCTTCCGGAGGGCTTTCGGTGCCCACCCTGGGTGGTTCTGACTTTGGCTATCAACTGGCAGAGCAGTTTGGCCATACTCTTGTGCCCCTAAGGCCTGCATTGGTGCCCTTTACCTTTACCGACGGTTTTAAACTGTTATCAGAAAAGCTTAGTGGTGTTTCCGTTCGTGCAAGAATCCATACAGAAGTTGATACAAAGGTTGGTGCGAATGAGCAATCTTTTCTGGAAAATATTCTCTTTACTCATAGGGGCTTAAGTGGCCCTGCGGTGTTGCAAATATCCAGTTATTGGCGAGAAGGGCTGAGTGTCACAGTGGACCTTTTACCAGAGACCAATTGTCAGGTGTTTTTAACAGAGCAAAAACAGCAGCAACCGAAATCAATGTTACGAACCGTTTTGTCGCAGTTGCTGCCGAAAAAATTGGTGTTGGAATTAGAAACAATGTGGTGGCCAGAGCAAGCTGAAAAACCACTGGCTGAATTGCCGGAGTTATTATTGTCAGGGATTGCAGATAAAATACATGGCTGGAAATTAAAACCATCAGGCACGGAAGGATATCGTACTGCTGAAGTGACATTGGGCGGTGTAGATACAAATGCTATTTCCTCCAAAACTATGGAAAGTTTGAAGCAACCTGGTTTGTATTTTGTGGGTGAAGTACTCGATGTGACCGGCCATTTGGGTGGGTTTAATTTTCAGTGGGCTTGGGCTTCGGGTGTTGCAGCCGGGCAGGTTGCTTAAAAATTCTTACTTTTAGGTAAGTAACTAACGTTAGGTTAAATAACTTAGTTAAAACTACTTAGGTTTAATAATGCAAAGAGAAGAACTAAATGCTGAAACGGCGAAGATTCCTTGGCAGGAACTACAGCGATTTTTTGCCAATGGCTCAACGATTTATGTGTCACCGGAGTTAGACTTAATTGATGTGGCGATAGAGATTTGTCATGACAATAAAGAGCAGATAGAACAGTGGATG
This sequence comes from Porticoccus sp., assembly GCA_021773405.1. Taxonomy (GTDB): domain Bacteria; phylum Pseudomonadota; class Gammaproteobacteria; order Pseudomonadales; family Porticoccaceae; genus Porticoccus. The sequence goes on along the minus strand of JAJFKD010000194.1, from coordinate 8,099 downwards.
GCTGATGAGTCTGTAGGGCAAGTCAGTGATGACCAAGCGGTGGCGTGGCTGGAGGCTGATGCAACTCTTTGGTCTGTGGTGGTCAAGCCTTGGGTACTTGTTCAGCCATTAAAAGACCAGTAACTAAAAGCCTAGTCTTTAGCTGTTTTCCAGGTCTCGGGAGATATCATCTGGGTCTTTTCCTCGTTGCCAAACCAGATGTCGCCTTCCTGTACTGTTGCTTGTAATGACATATTGCGTTCAGCCATTGCTGCGATTGCATTGGTATCTTCAGGAGAGAGATAGTTGACCGTAAGGTTGTCAAAGCGACTACTGTTAAGGTAACGAAGGCCGGCCTCAATATTTTTCCACCAAATGGATGCGCTACGTTCGCCGTATGCGTATACCGTTACCCGCTTAGCCCTGTTGCAGCCTTTGCGAATACGACGCTCATCGGGTAAACCCAGTTCAATCCAGTGCTCAATATCACCATGCAAGTTTTTCAGCCAGAGGTCAGGTTCATCGTCTGTAGAGATTCCTTTTGTGAACTGTAGTAATTCGTCTGCATTAAAAGCAAAAGCCAGTAGCCGAATCATCATGCGTTCATCGGTTTCAGAGGGATGGCGGGCGACTGTCAATGAGTGTGATTGAAAGTAGTTCCGGTCCATATCGGATACTTGAAGCTCAGCTTTAAAAATAGTTGCTTTAAGTGCCATTGAGTGTGGCCTTTAATGGAAAGATGGGAGAGTGTCTCAAGGAGAAGAATTACTCTAAAAGAGGTGTTCTAACTATGTATTCTAAAGAAGTACTCTAAAGAAGTATTCTAAAGAAAAGCACCCTGAAAAATTGTTTCTTCAGGGCTTTTTAGAATAAGGAGAAGGTAGCATTCTTACGTAATAATACCTCCGCCTCCTGGCATACCACCACCCATTCCTCCCATTCCGCCTTCTTGGCCAGGAACGACAATTTTAGAGGCTTGCTCACGGCGCATTTCTTCTAGCTCTTTCGCGGTTTGTTCAACAGCAATCTCCGCGGCAGGGCCAAACTTTTCTGCAGCTTCACCAATGGTTGTGGCGTCCAGGTTAAAGTTGATGGGCAGTGCACCCATGGGCGTCATAACCTGTGTGGATCCTGAATAGAGCACTTCACGACTGGTATCTGTTTCACCTTCTGGTGTCACCGGTATTAGTCGGCGAATGGTGCCAATTTTTTGATCGGTGAACACTTCCTCGCGGTACAGGTCAGCGGGGTTCATAGTGGCATCAGGTTGTTGTTCGCTCATAGTAATAGATTCGATTGTTGTTGAAAGAGGTCGCAATACTAGCAGATTTTTAGCTGGTTTTTAGTACAAGTTTTTACGGCGCAGTGATTTGGTTTTTTAGGGTTTCTACCATGGCATTAGCCGCAGCTGAAAGCGGGTAACGGCGTCTAGTTAGGATACCTACCCGGCGTGTTACAGTAGGCCTGGTCAGCGGTCTACACTCAACACCCAGGGATTCCATTTGCTGAATGGTGAGTGATGGCATCACGCTGATGCCTAAACCGTTTGCAACCATAGAGCTAATGGATGCCAGTTGATTTGCTTCAAACTCTACGTTCAACTGGATGCCTCGGGACATAGTCGCTTTATCCACCATCTGTCGCATGGCTGAAGGGCGCTGTAACGCTATAAAAGGGTAGTTCTGCAAATGTTTCCAAGTAATATTTTCTATTTCCAATAGTGGGTGGTGCTTGGGGGTGACCACAAAGAAGCGATCTTCAAACAAGGGCTCAAAATTAAGGTCTTCAGATTCGTCGGGGTAAAAAGTTACACCTATCTCTACCCGTCCTTTGCGGACCATGTCTACTACATCCTCCGCAACCACATCCTGAACAGCAATATTGATATCGGGGTGTTGTGACCGATAATGAGATAAAGCTTTGGGGAGCTGGCTAATAGAGAATGAGGCCATGGTGGCAATGGCGAGTTTGCCGCGACGCATGGAAAAAAGGTTATGAAGGTCAGCTAAGGCATTATCCCAGTCGGCGAGTAACCGTTGTGCTACGGGTAGAAATTCTTCACCTTCTGGCGTTAGTGATAGTGTTCTTGTTGTTCGGTATAGCAATTGTCCGCCTGCTACTTCTTCCAGATTTTTAACAGCAATGCTCAGCGCTGGTTGTGACAGATGGAGTAGTGCACCTGCTTCAGCAAAATTTCGGGTTTGGGCGACGGCTATGAAGGCCTTGAGCTGTTTAATGGTGATATCCATAGGCGGTTATTCTATTGAGTAAGGGTTTTCAATTTTTTTGAGTAGTCATTCAAAGGGTAATATCTTTAATAGAATTATTTATTTAATTTATTAATCAGTCTATTAAAATTTTACGCTTGATAAATATATCTTCATGTAGCATCCTTGCCGACGTTTTGCAACCTGTGGTATTGGCCTCGGGGTAACATAAAAAGTCACTAATATAGAAAGTAACTGAAGGAGTTTTGTTCATGGCGGGTTTCGATAAGGTGGTTAACACCTACGAAGAAGCGATGGCGGGTCTGGAAGATGGCATGACCGTGATTGCTGGCGGTTTTGGTATTTGTGGTATTCCTGAGAATCTGATTACACAGATGAAAAAAATGGGTACCAAAGACCTCACTATTGTTTCCAACAACTGTGGTATCGATGGGTTTGGTTTGGGTATCTTGCTGGAAGATCGTCAAATTAAAAAGATGATTTCTTCCTATGTGGGCGAGAACAAATTATTTGAAGAGCAGCTTTTGGCGGGTGAACTTGAGGTTGAATTGACTCCTCAAGGCACATTAGCTGAAAAAATGCGTGCTGCTGGTGCTGGTATCCCTGCGTTTTATACAGCGACTGGATACGGTACTGATGTTGCTGAAGGCAAAGACGTTCGTGAGTTCGATGGTCGTAAATACATCCTTGAAGAATCTATCCAAGGTGACTTTGCCATTGTCAAAGCTTGGAAAGCAGACCGTTATGGTAATGCTATCTATCGTCATACCGCTCAGAACTTTAATCCAATGGCTGCGACTGCTGGCAAGATTACTGTGATGGAAGTGGAAGAAATTGTTGAGCCGGGTGAGCTGGATCCAACACAAATTCATACACCTGGAATCTACGTTGATCGTCTGATTCAGGGTACTTTCGAAAAACGTATTGAAATACGTACCGTCCGCGAAGGTTAACAGGAGAGATATTATGGGACTTTCTCGTGATCAAATGGCTATCCGTGTTGCCCGTGAGTTGCAGGATGGTTACTACGTAAATTTGGGTATTGGTATTCCTACACTGGTAGCAAACCATGTACCTGAAGGTATGGAAGTTATGTTGCAGTCTGAGAACGGACTGTTGGGTATGGGGCCATTCCCCACTGAAGATGCAGTAGATGCAGATTTGATTAACGCAGGTAAGCAGACGGTAACGACTGCTACTGGTGCATCAATCTTTTCCTCTGCTGAGTCTTTCGCCATGATTCGTGGCGGCCATGTAGACCTTACTGTTCTTGGTGCTTTTGAAGTAGATGCCCAGGGCAATATCGCTTCCTGGATGATTCCAGGCAAACTCATCAAAGGTATGGGTGGTGCGATGGATTTGGTAGCTGGTGCAGACAATATCATTGTGACGATGACTCACGCTGATAAATACGGTAACTCTAAACTGTTACCAGAATGCTCTTTGCCGCTGACTGGTGCTGGTTGTATCAAACAGGTTTTAACTGATTTAGCTTACCTGGAAATCCGTGATGGAAAATTCCACTTGGTTGAGCGTGCACCTGGTATCTCTGTCGAAGAAATCGTAGAGAAAACCGCAGGTGAACTGGTTGTTCCTGACAATGTTCCAGAGATGCAGTTTTAATTTCACGTTATGTGAAGTTTGCATGTAAAAAAGGCTCCCTGTTGGGGGCCTTTTTTTATTTTGGAACTTTTGTTTTTTCACATTAGTTCGTCTTTTCTAATTTTCAGCTGTAGTTTGTCGCCTGTGATTGATAAGTAACTTTCGTTTATTAAGGAAAACTCTATGTTCGCAAGTAATATGTTGGCCGGTAAAACAGCATTGGTCACTGGCTCGACCAGTGGCATTGGTTATGCCATGGCATCAAAGCTGGCTGAGTCAGGTGCTAATGTTGTATTGCATGGATTGATGGATTCTGCTGAAGGTGAAGCGCTTCGCCAGGAGTTTGAGCAAAAATATGGTGTTCAATGCTTGTTCAATAGTGCGGATATTTCTACAGCTGATGGCAATGAAGAGTTGGTGGCAGCCTCGTTAGAAAAATTTGGTGAAATAGATATCTTAATAAACAATGCAGGCATCCAGTTTACTGCCCCCGTTGAAGATTTTCCGGTAGCAAAATGGGATGCGATTATTAGCATTAACTTAAGCTCCGCTTTCCATACCACAAGATTATTAGTGCCTAGCATGCAGCAGCGTGGTTGGGGACGAATTATTAATATTGCTTCCGTTCATGGGTTGGTCGCTTCCTTAAACAAGGCAGCGTATGTGGCGGCCAAACATGGCATCGTTGGACTGACCAAGGTGGTTGCACTGGAAAATGCCGATAAGGGCGTTACCGTCAATGCGATCTGCCCAGGCTGGGTAGATACTGATCTTGTGGCTGCACAATTTCAGGCGCGGGCCGATCGAGATGAGGTGAGCTTTGAGGAAGGTAAGCGCAGCGTAATTGTTGAGAAACAACCTATGCCCAAAGCGACTCCACCTTCATCCCTTGGTGATCTGGCATTATTTCTCTGTTCCGATGCAGCAGCGACGATTACAGGCAGTAGTCTACCTATGGATGGGGGTTGGACTGCGCAGTAACATGATTGATCAGCGTTCTGTTTTTAAGCAGGGTAGTTAGATAGAACGCTGATTCACTCGCTGACTTTGTTGTTCAGCGGTTTCCACTCGCTCTGAGTAGCGATCCACCAGATATTCTTGGTGGTCTCGAGTTAACAGGGTGAACTTCATCAGCTCTTCCATCACATCGACAATGCGGTTGTAGTACGCCGAAGGTTTCATTCGGCCATTGTCTTCGAACTCCAGAAAAGCTTTTGCTACCGAGGACTGGTTGGGGATGGTGATCATCCGCATCCAGCGACCTAGTACCCGTAACTGATTTACAGCATTAAAGGATTGAGAGCCACCGGAAACCTGCATTACCGCCAGGGTTTTACCCTGTGTGGGTCTTACAGCACCCAAGGATAGTGGCACCCAGTCAATCTGGGCTTTCATAATGCTGGTCATGGAACCGTGACGCTCGGGGGAGCACCACACTTGTCCCTCAGACCACATCATCAATTCCCGTAGCTCTTTGATCTTGGGGTGGTCGCCATCGGCACGTCCATGGGTATGGTCATCAGGTAATGGTAAGCCCGAGGGGTTGTAGATACGCGTTTCCGCACCCATATGTTTTAACAGACGGGCAGATTCTTCGACAACTAACCGACTGTAGGATCGTTCCCGCAATGAGCCATACAGTAGCAAAATACGTGGTTTGTGCTTTGATGCATTTTTATCAAAATGAGACAGATTTGGTTCGCGGAATTGCTCATGATCCATATTGGGTAAGCTGATATCGCTGATAGTCATTTTAGATAGCTCCCAATTTGTTAAGGGCCGAACGTAACTCTTCCTGAGATAATTGTTTATCTGCCAACGCTAATAGCTCAGTAACTCGCTGCTGGATTTCAGCAATGGTGTCTCGAAAAGCTTGGGCTTTTTCTTCTTCGCTGCCGTCGATTTTTGATGGGTCTGTTAACCCCCAGTGGACTTTTATGGATTTACCAAACCATACCGGGCAGGTTTCACCAGCAGCGGAATCACAGACGGTGATCACCACATCTGGAGCAAATTTTTCCAGCTCATCCCAGGACTGACTTACCAGTCCTTCTGTAGAAATACCCGCTTCCTGTAAATATTGGAGGGATAACGGGTGCACTTGCCCCGCAGGTTGGCTACCGGCGCTTTTTGCCTGGATACTATCTTGGTTCTGGGCGAGAGACATATGATTGGTAATGGCCTCGGAGAGAATGCTGCGACAGCGATTGTGGGTGCAGATATATAAAAATTTCATAGATGATGTCTTTTGGTTAGATTCAGCGGCTGGTTAGTGTTTTAACACTAGCTAACAGCAGGAAGCTGTCGTTGTTGGATCCAGGAGCTTCAGGTTTCTTTCAATATATTTGGGATTGTCTTCGGCTGTTTGGTGTAAAACCGAGATAGCCCACGTCGGTAGAGATTCATTGAGCTTGTAATAGACCCATTTACCTCGGCGTTCATCTTTTAATAACTCACACTTTCTTAACTCTGATAGGTGCCGGGAGACTTTGGGCTGACTGAGTTCCAGAGCCCGGGTTAAATCACAGACACACAATTCACCTTTTAAGGTGATGAGTAACAGGGATTTCAGCCGGGTATCTTCTGAAAGGCATTTGTAAAAGGCCAAAGGATCAAGCATTGGTATGGTTACAGGGCTATTAAAGTATATGGAATATCATATATATGATATTCCATATGTCAAGAGGCAGCTGTAATGCAGCGTAGGGGGCGAGAATGAATGGTTGTTTCTGTTTTCTCAGTTTTTGCTGAGTGCTATTTGTCTAAAACCCTTCTAATACAATCTTTCCGATTGATGTTCCGGACTCTAATTCTTGGTGTGCTGCCCTCAGGTTTTCCGCATTAATAGCCCCCAAGTTTTTACCCACAGTAGTTTGAATATATCCCTGATCAACCAAGTCGGATACACGATTTAATAAGCGGCTCTGCTCATTTATATCAGCTGCATTAAACATGGAACGTGCAAACATAAACTCAATATGAAGTGACAAGCTCTTTGGTTTCATTTTCATAATATCTAAAGTATTAGGATCATCAATCATGGCAATCTTGCCAAAAGGGACGAGCAGTTCGGTGTAGCTGTCAAAGTACGAATCTGTATGGGTTAGACTGGCCACGTGAGTGACTTGACCAATACCTTCATTTTCAATCAGGGCATTGATTTGTGGCTGAAGGGGCTGGGTGTGATCAACAACATAATCTGCCCCTAGCTTTTTTACCCAGGCTTGGGAGCTTTCCCGTGATGCGGTGGCAACAATTGTGGCACCAGAGAGCGCTTTAGCTAACTGGATAAGAATAGAGCCAACACCGCCGGCGGCACCTACAACCAGAATAACTTCATCAGATTTTTTTCCATGTGTTGGCGCCTGTTTCTGAATGGCCAAATGCTCAAACAACATTTCCCAGGCGGTTATTGCTGTTAGGGGTAATGCGGCAGCTTCTGAATCTGATAGGCTTTTGGGTTTGACGCCCACAAGACGTTCATCTATCAGCTGATATTCAGCGTTGCTACCTTGTCGGTTAAGGTCACCCGCATAAAATACTTTGTCACCAGGCTTGAATTGTGTGACGGTCTCTCCAGTAGCAATGACTTCACCCACGGCATCCCAGCCAAGTACTTTATAGTTTTTTCCAGAATGGTTTTCAGCCGAGGTCGAATCATCTACGGGAGAAACACGCTGACGAATTTTGTAATCCACTGGATTGACTGCAATGGCACTGACTTTTACAAGCAAATCATTCCCGGTGGCAATAGGCTGAGGTATCTCAATATCAATTAAAGACTCAGGCTCATTGATGGGTAGGGATTTGCTGTAACCAACCGCTTTCATCGTGCCATTGGTCTTCACAGTGTCAGTAGCGCTCATTATGTTTTTCTCGTTTGTTGGCCATGGAATACATATTAAAACAGGTGGTATTCGTTCACCCAATGTTTCCTCTAGAGTAGCATTGGGTCGATTAATCTCTTCAATTTAATCACCTAAATAGCCCCATGTGTTCCATTTCTGTACAATGCCCGTCCCTTAAATGCCCTGTAACTTTTTTCTTTTCAAATCCTATGCCTGATACTCCATCCAAACAAAAAGTTGGTTTTGTTTCCCTCGGTTGCCCAAAAGCCTTGGTGGATTCAGAACGTATCCTGACCAAGCTGAAATTGGATGGCTATGACATTAGTCCAGATTATGAAGGTGCCGATGTTGTTGTCGTTAATACCTGTGGTTTTATCGATTCTGCCAAGCAGGAATCCATGGATGCCATTAGTGAGGCAGTGAAGGAAAATGGCAAGGTGAT
>JAJFKD010000193.1 GCA_021773405.1 Porticoccus sp. | reverse complement strand
TTTTTGTGCTGTAACTTATTGTTTTTAATTATATTTTACCTAGAGTCGTATTATGCCAGCTGGCCTCTACCGGTTAGATGAATTCAAAGATAATTGTGGCTTTGGCCTGATTGCCCATACAAAAGGGCAAACTAGCCACCGTCTATTGGAAACTGCAATTGAAGCATTAACCTGCATGACCCACAGGGGTGGTATCGCCGCTGATGGTAAAACAGGTGATGGTTGTGGGTTGCTGTTGCAAAAGCCTGATAGCTTTATGCGTCAGGTGGCCAGCGAGCTGTTTTCAACAGAATTGCCTGATTTGTATGCCGTAGGCTCTATCATGTTGAGCCAGGATTCATCCCAGCGTGAACACGCAAAACAAGTCATGTCTGAAACCTTGCAAGCACAAGGCCTGACGGTGGTGGGTTGGCGTGAGATTCCTACTAATGATGAATGTTTGGGTGATATTGCATTACAGACACTGCCAGTATTTGAACAAGTATTTATCTCTGCATCTGATTTAACGAATCAGAAGTTCAACGCAAGGCTGTTCATAGCCAAACGTAAAACAGAAATTGCACTAGCTGAAGATACATCGTTCTATATTGCCAGTCTTGCTGAAAACGTTATCAGCTATAAAGGGCTGATGATGCCCGTGGATTTACCCAAATTTTATTTAGATTTGGCAAACCCTGAGCTCGAAACTGCTATTTGTGTTTTCCATCAGCGTTTTTCAACGAATACCATGCCCCGGTGGCCATTGGCCCAACCGTTCAGAATGTTGGCCCATAATGGTGAAATTAATACTATTCCGGGTAATCGCAACTGGTCTGTGGCGCGTACGCCAAAGTTCGAAACCCCATTATTGCCTGATTTACAAGAAGTTACGCCATTAGTAAACCGCACCGGTTCAGATTCATCCAGCTTGGATAATATGCTGGAAGTACTGTTTGCAGGTGGTATGGATCTGCACAAGGCTGTAAGAATGCTGGTGCCGCCCGCTTGGAATAATAACCAGGACTTTGGGCCAAACGAAAAAGCTTATTTCGAATATATTTCCATGCATATGGAGCCTTGGGATGGGCCGGCTGGGTTGGTTATTACCGACGGTCGATATGCTGTCTGTACCCTTGATAGAAATGGTTTAAGGCCATCACGCTGGGTCCTTACTGATGACGACATTATAACTGTTGCATCGGAGGTCGGTGTTTACGGCTACCAGCCAGAGAATGTTGTTGCCAAGGGTCGCCTTGGGCCTGGCGATATTCTGTCTATTGATACCAAAACAGGTAAGGTTTTAAATGCAGCTGATGTTGATAAGGAGCTGGCTTCAGGCGCTCCCTATAGAACATGGCTGCGTGATGGCACTGTAAAAATTATGTCCACCATGGATGATGAAAGCATTGAGGTGGAAGGTGCGCTAACCCGGGATCAGATCCGTACCTACATGAAAATGTTCCTAGCTTCGCAGGAAGAGCGGGATCAGGTGTTAAGGCCGTTGTCTGAAGGTGGTCAGGAAGCTGTTGGATCCATGGGTGATGATACTCCAATGGCTGTGCTTTCAAGTAAAAACCGCAGTCTTTATGACTATTTCCGCCAACAGTTTGCACAGGTAACAAACCCACCAATTGATCCACTGCGTGAAACATTGGTGATGTCACTACAAACCCAATTGGGGCGTGAATGTGGCATTTTTGATGAAACTGTTGACCACGCTAAGCGTATTAACTTAACCAGCCCTGTGCTGTCACCGCGTAAGTACTATGCGTTGAAGAATAATAGTCGGGATGATTATCAAGTTAGGAAATTCAGTGTTAATTATGACCCTGAAAAAGTTTGCTTAAAACAAGCTATTCATAATCTCTGTGAAGAAATAGCATCAGCAGTTCGTGATGGTATCGCCTGTTGTATTTTGTCTGATTCTGATATTAAACCAGGCAAACTGCCCATCCAGATGTTGATGGCAGTAGGCGCTGTTCATCACCACCTTATTGCCGTGGGCTTACGTTGTGATGCAAACATTATCGCCAGCACAGCATCTGCTCGAGATTCGCATCAGATAGCGACACTTATTGGCTGTGGTGCTTCTGCGGTCTATCCGTATCTAAGTTATCACATACTGACAGATTTAATTGAATCTGGTGAGCTACTTTGCGACTTGGATACTGCCTTTAAAAACTACCGGAAAGGCATTAATAAAGGGCTGCTGAAAATCCTGTCTAAAATGGGTATTTCTACGATTGGTTCCTATCGTGGTGCACAGCTTTACGAAATTATTGGTCTGACCAATGAAGTCGTTGACCTATGTTTTATTGATACCCCCAGTCGTATTAAGGGCGCTAATTTTGATGACCTGCAACAGGATCAACAGCGATTGGCTGATGAAACCTGGAGTGAGCGTAAGCCAGTGAGCCCAGGGGGGTTACTTAAGTATGTTCATGGTCAGGAATACCATGCATTTAACCCGGATGTAATCCAGGCTCTGCATCGCTCAGTTCAAAATGGTGATTACAATGCTTGGCATGATTATGCGGCATTAGTAAATGAACGTCCGGTAGCGACCTTGAGAGATCTTCTAAAAATTAAAGAAGATATTAAATCTATTCCGGTCACTGACGTTGAGCCTGTGGGCGATATTCTGAAACGATTTGATTCAGCCGGTATGTCTCTTGGTGCACTGTCACCAGAAGCCCATGAAGCTTTGGCTGAGGCAATGAATAGCCTTGGCGGCCGTTCTAATTCTGGTGAAGGTGGCGAAGACCCTATCCGTTATGGCACGGTTAAAGTATCTAAAATCAAGCAGGTAGCTTCAGGACGTTTTGGTGTGACGCCACACTACTTGTCGAGTGCTGAAGTCATTCAGATTAAAGTGGCTCAAGGCGCTAAGCCTGGTGAAGGCGGTCAACTGCCTGGTGGTAAAGTTAATGATCTGATTGCACGGTTGCGTTACTCGGTGCCTGGTGTCACGTTGATTTCTCCTCCACCTCATCACGATATTTATTCTATCGAGGATTTGGCTCAGCTAATTTTTGACCTGAAACAGGTAAACCCGACGGCATTGGTTTCGGTCAAGCTAGTCTCCAGGCCGGGTGTGGGTACTATTGCTGCAGGCGTAGCAAAAGCCTACGCAGACTTGATTACAATTTCAGGGTATGACGGTGGTACAGCCGCTAGCCCACTAACATCAATTCGTTATGCCGGTTCACCGTGGGAGTTAGGACTCTCTGAAACTCACCAAATGCTGCGGGCTAATGACTTGCGGGATAAGGTTCGAGTTCAGGCCGATGGTGGTTTGAAAACGGGCTTAGATGTTGTTAAGGCAGCAATTCTTGGTGCTGAAAGCTTTGGCTTTGGTACGGGACCAATGGTTGCTCTCGGTTGTAAATATTTACGAATCTGTCATTTGAATAACTGTGCAACAGGTGTAGCAACTCAAGATGAACAGCTTCGTGCTGACTACTACAAAGGTACAGTTGAAACGGCTAAAAACTTCTTCCGTTTCATGGCAGAAGAAACACGTGAGTGGATGGCCTTATTGGGTGTGCAGACACTCGGTGAATTGGTTGGCCGTGTTGACCTGTTGGAAGTGTTACCCGGTAGTACTGAAAAGCAGAAAAAGCTGGATCTGTCGCCTATCATTCACACAGACGAGCTTTTACAAAGCAAGCCACAAACTTGCCAGGTTGCCCAGAATACGCCATTTGATCAAGGCCAATTGGCGGAAAAAATGGTTGAGGAAATCTTGCCTGTTATTGAAGCTAAGCAGGGTGGTGAATTTAGCTATAACGTTGGTAACTGTGATCGTTCTATTGGTGCGCGTTTGTCGGGAGAGATTGCCAAACGTTACGGTAATCAGGGTATGGTTGAAAAACCAATAAAACTGAATCTTCAAGGTGTCGCAGGGCAATCCCTGGGTGTTTGGAACGCTGGTGGGCTTGATATTTATCTGCGTGGTGATGCCAATGATTACGTAGGTAAAGGCATGGCGGGAGGCAAAATTGTTATTGCGCCCCCTGAAGGTAGCCAATTTATTTCCAAAGATGCACCGATTATAGGTAACACCTGTCTGTATGGAGCAACATCGGGTAAATTGTTTGCTGCGGGTAAGACGGGAGAGCGTTTTGCTGTTCGTAATTCGGGTGCTCATGCGGTAGTTGAAGGTGCCGGCCATCACTGTTGTGAATATATGACAGGCGGTGTGGTTGTTGTCTTGGGCCAAACTGGTCCTAACTTTGGTGCAGGTATGACCGGAGGTTTTGCTTATGTGTTGGATGAAGAGCGAACCTTTGTTGATAGCTACA